>JAJPKG010000268.1 GCA_021323815.1 Pseudomonadota bacterium | reverse complement strand
TGCATCCTTTGGCAAGCCGTTCAGCCGCAACACGATGATCGAACTGATGGAGCGCGGAGCCGAGATGATTGGCTGGCAACATCGCGCCGCGCCCCCCGGCAGCCTGCGCGATGGCCCACGCTGGCGCGGCATCGGTGTCGCGGCGGCATATTATCCCCTCTGGCGCATGCGGGCCGAAGCTGCCGTCAGCATCAGCGCGGATGGCCGGGCGACGGTGAAAACCAGCGCGGTCGATCTCGGCACCGGCACGTATACGGTGATGGCGCAGGTCGCTGCCGACGGGCTGGGCGCGGACCTGGGCGACATCGACATGCTGTTGGGCGATACCAATTTGCCACCGGCCCCCATTGCCGGCGGCAGCATGACGGTTCCCAGCGTCGCCCCCGCCGTCTATGCCGCCGCCCAGGACGCGCGCCGCAAGCTCATCGATGCCGCGCTGGCACTGCCCGGCGGGCCTTTCGCCGGCATGCAGGCGGATGATCTCGCCACGAACGGCAGCCGGGTGTATCGCCTCAGCGATCCCGCGCGCGCGCTCAGTTTCGCGGAGATCGTCGCCGCGACCGAGGGCGAGATCGCCGGTCAGGGGGTGTATGATCCCGGCGGGGAGGAATTCATCGGCGGCAACTTCGGGGCGCACTTCGCCGAGGTGGAAGTGGACGTGGAGACGGGCTATGTGACGGTGACGCGCTTCGTGGCCGTGCATGACAGCGGGCAGGTGCTCAACGCCACCACCTATCGCAGCCAGCTCTATGGCGGCATCATCCAGGGCATCTCGAACGCGCTGCTGGAAGAGACGCAAGTGGATGAGCGCCGGGGCCGCGTGCTGACGCGCAATTTAGCTGACTATCTCATCCCCACGTCACTGGATGCCAACCAGATCCAGGTCGCCTGGCTTGACGCGCCGGATGATAAAGCCGGGCCGTTGGGCATCAAGAGCGTGGGCGAGGTGGGCATCACCGGCGTCGCGCCCGCCATCGGCAACGCCATCTTCAACGCGACGGGCGCGCGCCTGCGCCGGCTGCCTTTCCGCCCGCAGTATGTGCTGCCCGCGCTCAACGCAGTGGCGCGCTCATGAGGGGGAGCGTGGCTTGCCACCTGGGCAAGCCGCCAGGCGCTATAAGGAACAAGCCGTCGCTTGCGGCGGCTACCTTTTTCAAAAGGGCGGATAAGCTGTCTATTCAAATGGATGTTCCTCAACCGTACATATTTACCATTCATTATGTGTAGTATGCTCATAGCAGGCGAGCACTGATGTGAGTGAGATTTGAAACAGCTATGGCTGAGCTTGTTGCGCGCTCCATTTGACGGTATTAGTTGTGAGGGTCCTGATCGGCAGGACACCGGCAAGCTCAACCGTGTTTGCCGGATTCCACGTGTTCCTGAATTTCATGGAGGAGCTTGTTATGACTCTCAAGCAGAAAGCAGGGCGTTTCGTCATCGTCGCTGTGTTCGCGCTGCTCGCGGCCTTCGCCGTCAGCGCGCAACCAGCATCGGCGCACGCGATGACCAACCAGGCCGTAACGTCGCAGATAGCGACCTCGCATCAGGCCGTGACACATACCGTCAAGAGCGACAGCCATGCCAACTGGTATCGCCGCCATCGCCATCGCTGCTATGACGACTGCGGCTATGGCTATGGTTACGGCTACGGTGGCTATGGCTACGGCGGCTATGGCTATGGCAACTGCTGTTATTGCTATTGCTGCTATGACAACTACGGCTACGGTAGCTACGGCTACGGTGGTTATGGCAACTATGGCTATGGCAACTATGGCTATGGTGGTGGCTGGTAGTCGCAGCTGAACGCATCAGCGAGCAGCATGTTTCGAGCGAGCGGGCATATTCATGCCTGCTCGCTTTGCTTGTTTTTCGAGGCGCTTGTGCTTCACCAGGTGATAGACTGCATAACACGAGCAGCACATCACTCACGCGGGAGGCAAGCACGCGGCATGAGCGCATATCCTCAGGGGCGACCGGCCACACTTGCGCGACGGGGCATGGTCTGCGCCCCTCACTATCTTGCGGCAGAGGCCGGCCTCGATCTGTTGAAGGCGGGCGGCAACGCGGTGGATGCCGCCATCGCGGCCAGCGCCATGTTGCAGGTGGTCTATCCATTCGTCTGCGGGCTGGGCGGCGATGTCTTCATGATCATCTATGACGCTCAGCGCGGCGAACTGCACGGGCTGAACGGCAGCGGGCGCTCCGCGCAAGCGGCAAGCATTCAGGCATACCAGGATCTCGGCTTCACCACCATGCCGACCTATGGCATCCACAGCGTGACGGTGCCGGGCTGCGCGGATGGCTGGGAGATGGCGGCACAACGGTTCGGCAAGCTGGGGCTGGCAGCGGCGCTGCAACCGGCCATCAGCTATGCCGAGGAAGGCTTCGCCATTGGGCCGGGCTTGCACAGCGCCCTGGCACGCATGGCCGCCAGCGACATCCCGCATGCTTCATGGCGAGCGCATTTCTTGCCGGAAGGCGTGGTGCCGCCGGAAGGGGCAATCATGCGCTTCCCCTCGCTCGCCCGCACCTATCGCGCCATTGCGGCAGAGGGCGCGGCAACGGTGTATCGCGGTGAGGTCGCGCGGGCAATGGCGGACTTTTTCGCCCGCGTCGGCGGGCTGATCACCCTGGACGATCTGGCGGCACATCATGGCGACTGGGTCGCCCCCCTCAGCGCGCGCTTCGCCGGGCTGGATATCTGTGAGTTGCCCCCCAACACGCAAGGCGTGACCGCGCTGCAAATGCTGGGGATGCTGGATGGCCTGCCACTGGGCGATGGGCCGCTGGCACCGGCAACGGTGCATGCCGCCATCGAAGCGAAAAAGCTGGCCTTCGCCGACCGCGACGCTTATGTGACCGATCCCGCACACATGACTGTCGATCCGCACGCGTTGATTGCGCCGGACTATCTCGCCGCCCGCCGCGCGCTCATTGATCCCGCTCGCGCGCAACCTGCTGTTGCGCCGGGCGGTTTCACCGGCGACACCATCTATCTCTGCGCGGCGGATGGCGCGGGCAACGCGGTTTCATTGATCCAGAGCAATTACATGGGCTTCGGCAGCGGCGTGGTGGTCGAAGACACCGGCATTGTGCTGCAAAACCGGGGGGCCTATTTCTCGCTCGATCCGTCGCGGGCGAACGCGCTGGCGGGCGGCAAGCGCACCCTGCACACGCTGATCCCCTCGATGGCGCTGCGCGAGGGGAAGCCGGTTATGGTCTTCGGCACGATGGGCGGCGACGGCCAGCCGCAGACCCATGCCCAGGTCTACACCGCTGTCGCGCGTTTTGGCCTGAATATGCAGGCGGCCATTGAGTTGCCGCGCTGGGTGCATGGCGCATCGCCTGAGGGCGAGGTCGTGCGGATGGAAGATCGCTTCCCCGCCGCCACCATCGACGCGCTGCGCACCCTGGGCCACGCCATTGCGCTGACCGGGCCGTGGGACGCGCTGATGGGCTACGCGCAGGGCATCATCTTTGATCCCGCGACCGGCGTTATGCAGGGCGGATCAGATCCCCGCGCTGAAGGATGCGCCGCTGGCTGGTAAGACGCCGTTCTTACCAGCCATTTCATATCGTTATTTCAAAACTACTCGACATAAAACGGAAATTGCACTTGTGTTTGGCAAAAACAGTTTTATAATGAGAGATGGCTAGGGAAGGTAAAAGTCGCATGAATATCGCTGTGTTTGCCGACGTGCATGGGCGCATCTTGCTGGCATTGAAGCTATGCGCGCGCTGGCAGCGCGAGACGGGCGAGCACATCGACCTGATTCTTCAGGCCGGCGACATGGGCATTTTTCCGGCTCGCGACCGCTTAGACAAGGCAACAGCGAGGTTTGCGGAACACGACCCGACCGAGCTGGGTTTCATGCAAGACTTCGTAGTGCAGTCCGGCGATCCCCATGTGCGGGATACGCTGGCAGCGTTGACGTGCAAGCTCGTTTTCGTTCGTGGCAATCACGAGGATCACGCCTGGCTGGACGAATTAGAACGCCAGGCGCGGGAACCCACATTCCCGGTGGATGTCTATCAGCGGCTCTGGTGCTTGAAAAGCGGCGAGCTGTGGAGTTTTAGCGGCGCTGACGGCAGCGCCATCAGTGTTTTGGGCATCGGGCGCATCGGTCCGACGACCGGTCAGCCCCGCCAAATGAAAGATTCCTACGTTCAACCCTATGAGGAGCAAAAGCTCCGCAAGCTGGTCGGCGTGCCGTGTGATGTGCTGCTGACCCATGACGCGCCGCCCAGAGGAACGGGCGGGATTCCGCTGATGCGCGAGATCCTGGACCAGAGCGCGCCGGTCTATCACATTTACGGACATATCGGCGGCCCCTGTAAAGAAGGCATTGACACGAACGGGACGACGCGGTTTTGTAAGCTGGCCGATCTGGAATGGGACGGCCCCAGCCAGACGGTCAAAGCAGGCGCGATGGCGCTGTTGCGGTGGGAAGACCGCACGCGCCACCGATTGGAGGTGATCGATGCTCCCTGGTATCGCGAATACACCGCGCACACATGGCGCTATCTGTAACGTTCGATTGCCCAGGTTGGCATGCTCATAGCGGGTGGGCGATGAACATTCGCCGCCCGATCCGACGGCGTTTTTTCAGTGCTGGAATGCAGTGTTGGGGGATAGAATGCGGAACGCTGGAGAGAAAACGCGCGAGGAAGAGATCGCACACTGCGAGGAGCAGTGCCGCTTTCACGCACAGCAGTTTTTCATCTATACACAGAAGTTGAACGATTTGAAACAATCGGCGCATGGTCCCGACGGGCGGGTGATGGCCGATGAGAATGAGAAGGGTGGTCGCGCCGACACCGACCTGACCGACGAGCAGTGGGAGCGCATCGTTCCGCTGCTGCGCAGCAAGAAGCGCTATGGCCGCCCGATGGTGGAACCGCGCCGCGTCATCAACGGCATCCTCTATGTGCTGGGGCACGACTGCGCCTGGAATAAGATGCCCAAGCGCTATGGCAGCTATGTCACCTGCTGGCGCAGGCTGTTGCGCTGGCGCAGTCAGGGCATCTGGCAGCAGATCGAGCAGACCCTGATGGCTTCCGCTCTGGAAGCGCCACCACCGCCGCCACTGCTGATGAATAGTTACGAGGAAGTGGCAGCGAATAGCAAGTAAGCTGCTATGCCGCATGGAAAGACACGGTGTGGCTGCTCGCCGAAACGTAATTCAGGCGCGAGAGACAGCCCCATTCCCTGCCCCCTCCCCAGCAGAGCTGGAGAGGGGGAATCTATAGGCAAAGCGATCTGACCCCCAGAAAGGGCCGCGCCTGAAGATTGAGCGCACGATCTCTGGTGAAATGGTGCAAGAGACTCGACATAATCGGGATGCCGGATGTCACGACGCATCCAATCCGTTGAGTTCGCCGCTGGTAATGTAGGTATAGAGTGTGTTGTGCAGGGTGCCGGTGTTCAGCGTTTCCACAAAGATGTATGAGCATTCCTGCCAGGTCATCAACATCTGTTCCGCCGCTTTGCCGGTGAGCGCGCCGCAGCGTGCCTGCATGATCTGCCCGTTGACAAAAACCACTTCGCCGTCCTCGCGGCGCGGGCCATACTGGCGCACCGCCGAAAGCGTGCCCGTCTGGTTGCCCAGGCTGATCAGCCGGATGACCCCGGCAAGGTGTTTGGTTGTCAGATATTGTTTTTGCACGTCAGGCGGCACGGGGGACGGCATCTGCGCCGCTGCTTGCGAGAATGCGAGGGCGAAGCTGCGCGCGTCGGGATAGCGCTCGTCGGGATATTTTGCCAGCGCGGCGAGAATGGCGGTTTCCGCCGCTGGGGTGAGATCGCGGCGCAGCATGCGCGGCGAGGGCGGCTCGGCATTCACCTGTTGCGTCATGATGTCGAAGGCGTTGCCCTGAAACGGCAGCCGCCCGGTGACGATCTCATAGATGACAATGCCCAGGCTATAGAGATCGGATGCCGGTGTGGCCGGCTCTTGCCGCACCAGTTCCGGGGCCATGTATTGCGGATCGCTCACAATGCGCCCGGCCAGGCTCAGCGCCTCTTGCACCGCCGCGAAGCTGAAATCGGCCAGATAGATCTGCCCCGCGCTATCATAGAGGATGTTCGACGGCTTGATGTTGCGGTGAATGATGCGCTGAAAATGAGCGTAATCCAGTGCGTCGGCGATTTTGTCGAGATCGTAACTAATCACTTGCAGGGGAATGGCGTAACGATGCACCGCCAGCAGGTCGCGCAAGGTGCCGCCGGAAAGATAGGGCTGCACAACATAGGGCAGGTTATATTCTTCCCCGAAGGCCAGGATAGGCAAAATGTTGGGATGCCGCAACGCCATCAACTGCTGCGCCTCGCGCTGAAAGCGCCAGCGCCAGGCGTTACGCTGGCTGGCCGGCATCTGCCAGGGCAACAGCAAGACTTTGATCGTCACGCGATCCCCGCCTGTTTCGGTGCGTTGCCCCAGAAATACCGCGCCAGTTGCTCCCTGACCAACGACGCTCACCAGGCGATACCCGCCAAACCATCGTCCTAACAACGCTTCCGGGCCATTCATAGGAATGTTCATAGGGATGTCTCCTCGCCAAAGAACCCAACACCATGCGCGTCGCCGTTGACACCCAAACTCTTTTTTGCCATTGTAGTCGCTTCTTGTGAATTGTCAGCAGGGAGGTACTATTGTCTCAAAAAAATTTTACAATTTTCGCTCGAACGCTGCGCCCTCGTGGTCTGATCGGCCAGGATGCGGCCCCACCCTCCGGCAGAGATGGAGAGGGGGAGTCTCAATGCAACGCAATCTGGCCACTGGCCGGCTCTCGCGGCGTGTGAAATCTTCACGTTATATCTTGTCGATAAGGGATGGTAGAATCTGGGAAGGAAACACGCGTCTTCATCTGCATCACGGTTGCCTGCCAGCCTGAGGCGGGGCTGAACCGCGTCGGCTATCAGCAGAAAGAGCGAGAGGAAATCATGCAACAAGACGATCTGCCGAATCCCAGCAACGATGAAAATCCAACGACGCCTTCCATGGGCGATGTTCCCCCACCATATAGCGGCACGCCCAACATGGGTGACGCGCCCACCACGCCGGAATTCAACGCTGCCGGCACGCCGCCCATGCCGCCGGCAATGCCCGTCACTCCCGGCAGGGGCGGCAACAATGGCGGCAACAACAGCGCGCGCAACTTCGGCATCGCAGCCATTGCGGCGGTGGTGGCGCTGGCATTGCTCATTTCCGCGGTCGCTTTCGCGCGGGGTGCTTTCAGCACCACCCCAACGGCGACAGACATTCTCAACAACGCCAGCAAGGCGAACCTGAAGGATGCCACATATTCCATCGCTGATAACCTGGCCATCACCTTCACCGCGTCGGGATCCGGTGGCACGCCCACCACACTCAACCTGACCGGCACCGGCAAGATGACGAAATCGCCGGCCCGCAACGACGTGTCGGTGAGCATCCCACTATTCGGCTCGCAAAATACCATCGAGATCATCACCGACGGCGCGAATCTGTATGTCAACCTCGGCGATCTCGGCGGCCTCTTCGGCAGTGGGGGCAACAATCCGGCTAAGGGCAAATGGATCGAGGTGTCGTTACAAGGGCAGCAACTGCCCAGCCTGCAAGATTACAGCCACCTGAAAAACGTGAAGCTTGTTGGCTCGGAAAAGATCAACGGCAAAGATACCTGGCACGTTCAGGGGACGCTCAGCCTGGATAACGGCACGCCGAATCCCAGCGTGTCAGCCACCGCGACGGCGGTTGCCACTTCTGCCGGCCTCACCACCCAGCCGGTGACGGAAGATCTGTGGTTCCTGAAGGATTCTTATTTTCCCGCCAAGCTGCTGGTACACCTCAGCGCCACAGTAGCGAACGTGCCGGGCTTCGGCGGCAGCGGCGGCGCGAAGGGAAGCTCTGGTCCGGCGCAGATCGTCAACGATGCCACGCTGACCTTCACGGCCTGGAACAGCGGCATCACCATCACCCCGCCCTCGCCGGATCAAGTGATTACCCTGCCGGGCATCCCCGGCCTGCCGACGCCGACTCCCACGCCGGGATCGTAAATCGGCGAGCGCGGCGCGGTGAGCCGATTTCAAGAGTAGCACGGGCAGCGCATGGCCCGGTGTGCCAGGGGAGGTACCCCACCGGGTGCTCGGCCACGCGCTGCCCTCCCCTATTGTCCCAAATGGCCGCACATTCCATGTCTTCTTTACTGGTCAGCCAAAGTGCCGAACGTCGCCAGATCTTGCGGGGTGGCGCGTGGCAGTGAGGGTTCGGCCTGATAGGCAGCCGCATCCGCGGAATACAGAATGCCGGTGTGCCAGAAAAAGACGATGTGCCCGCTGCCGTGTATTGTGTTGAGTTGAATCAGGCAACCATCTAGCAAGTGGTCGGTATATGTCGGGGTGGGTGCATAATTCGCGAGCGCTGACGACGGCACGAAATACATCCCTTGCACGTTGAGATAGCCGTCCGCGCATAACGTTTGGGTGACGGCGTCGGCTATCGTTTCCCCTTGCCCATCAGACGGTGCATCCCACTGCTGGGTTGCGGGGGCGAAGATCAGATCGAAATGAATGGGATGCGACAACAAGTCTTCGTTCACGGTGCCCACCACTGCGCCGTTGCCAACATGCGCAAAGCGCCATTGCTGGTGAACATAGATTTGCGTGTGCCAGATCAAGCTTGTGCTGGGTGTCCACAAAGCGATATCGTCAGGCGCACACAGTTCCAGGCAGGCGCGATCAGGGATGGCGCTTGACGCGGAGTGGGAGGTCAGCAGCGCAGCGGAAAGCGGCTGTGTGGCCAGGAAGGGTGAGTTGATGAGATCCCCCAGGGCGTAATGCGCGCCGGCAGCGATGAGGGTGCTCGGCTGGGTGTGCGCGAGAGCGGTTGTTACGCCATCGGCTACGGCAGCACGTTGGTCGGGCGGCAGATCGTCGAACGTGAAGCGGAAGGCGATCCGCACGATGCCATCGGACGACGACTCGGCACAGGTCGTCGCTTTTGCTGAAATGACGCACTGTTGCTGGCCGAAAGGCGGGGCCGACGCCGTGATGGTGATCGAGGTAGTGCCTGTTATCTGTGGCAAGATAACATAGGTGTTCACCCGCAGAACACGCCCGCCAATCGTGAACGTTGCCCAGGTGGCATTGCTCACCAGTTCATAGGTTGTTTTGCCGGCTGACGAGGTGGGCAACGAGAAAGCGGTTGCCAGGCGCGGCCCCAGGATTTGCGCTGCCAGCACCAGGGCAACGATCAGCGTCGCGCCTGAGGCGATCCAGCGCCAGCGCCATGCCCGGCGCGAGGATGCCGCTTGCAGCGTTTCATCCAGATTCGGCGGCGCGGAAAAATCCGGCTCTTCCAGCATGGCGTCACCCCTTCGTGTTCGCCCCTATTCCACTCACGCTCTTGCCCAACACTATAGCGCATCACCGGCGAATGCGCCACGATCAGCCGCAAACCCGCCAACATGACGCAGGATGCCAGGAATGACTTGTTATGCCTCTTTCTGCAACCAGCAGCAGAAAGCGAGGAAAACATCATCATGCGGTTCGGTTTTCTCTCGCATCCTGCCGTGCGATATGGTATACTGGAATTTACCTAAGCATGCGCAATATGCGCGAGATCATCCCCGCGAGAGGAGGCCCCCGCCTATGAACCTCTTCGAGAAACATGCCCAACTCAACCAGCTGTTTCAGCATAGCCCGGTCGAGGCGGCGTATCTTTCCGGCTCACTCGCCAGCCGCGCGGCATTTGGCGAGATGACCGACGTGGATATCGCCATCTTGCTGGCGCACGAAATCGCCCGCGATCATTTTCTGGATTACCAGCTGTACTTTCTTTCCGAACTGACCAAGCGGCTGGAATCCGACGCACTGGACGTGGTGATCTTGAACCAGGCATCGCTGCTGCTGAAGTTGCAGGTCATCAAGTATGGGCAGATTCTCTATTCGCGCGATGAAGCGAAACGCGCGGCCTTCGAGGCGCAAGCGGTGATGCAATATCTCAATTTCCGCAAGATGGACGATCTGCAAAACTCGGCACTGTCGCGCCGGCTGCGCACGCCGCAGCACGCGTTGGATCGCTCCGGCATTCGCGCGGCGCTGGGACGCTTGCGGGCAGCACACACGACGCTGGCCGAGACGCTGCCGCCCGCGCTGGATGACGACGCATTCGCCCAGGATGTGCGTGCCCAGGCGGTGGTGGAACGCTGCCTGTTGCTGAGCATTGAGGCATTAGCGCAGACGGCTACGCTGATCTATGCCGGCATGGGCATTCCGCAGCCCGAAACCTATGGCGAGGCGCTCAAGCTGCTGGCTGCGCGCCAGATCGTTCCGGCAGAGATCATCACTGCGCTGGAACCGCTGGCGGCACAACGTGACACACTGCTGCGCACCCCCGAACAGATCGACCGCGCCGCGCTGCATGCGCTGGCCCGCCGCGCCCTGCCGGATCTGCTGGCCTTCGCCCGCGCCATCGAGGTCTTTTTGGGCGAGGATGCCTAAGCGTTCAAAACATCTGGCTGCCCAAAGGCACATCGCGGTCTGGTTGCAGCAGCACCACCGCGCCATCGGCATCCGGCACGCCGAGGGTCAGCACCTCGGATGAAAAGCCGGCGATGCGGCGCGGGGGAAAGTTGACCACAGCCATCACCAGCCGTCCCACCAGCGTTTCGGGCGTATAGAGCGCGGTGAGTTGCGCGCTGGAACGCTTGATGCCCAGCGGGCCGAAGTCGATGGTGAGCTTATAGGCCGGCTTGCGCGCTTGGGGAAACGGTTCGACGGCGATGACGCGCCCGACGCGGATATCCAACCGCTCGAAGTCGTCAATGGAGCAGGTGGGGCGCGGCGCGGGAATGGATGATTGCTCGCTCATGGGGCTGGTACCTCCGCCAGGCGCATCGACAGGATGCGCGAGACACTTTCGGTCATGGAAACGCCATAGATCACGTTGGCGTGGGTCATGGTCACGCGGTTGTGTGTGATGACGATGAATTGCGTCTGATGCGCCAGCGTATTCAATATCTCACAGAAACGCACCACGTTGGATTCATCCAACGCGGCGTCCACCTCGTCCAAGAGGCAGAATGGCGGGGGATTGGTCTCTAGCAAGGCGAAGAGCAGCGCGGCGGAAACCATCGCGCGCTCGCCACCGGAAAGCAGATTGAGTTCCTGCACCTTCTTGCCGGGGATCTGCACGAAGATCTCCACGCCGGCCAGCGCGGCGCGTTTGGTGGGCGGCGCTTCCGCCGGCTCTTCCTCGGCATCGTCTTCGTCATCTTCCTCGCGCCTGCCGCGTTTGGGCGTGGTAAGTTCCAGCCGCGCCGCGCCACCCTGAAAGAGCGTGACGAAATGCTGGCGAAAGCGCTCGTTGACCGCCTGGAACGTCTCCTCAAAACGGCGCTTCATTGTGGCGTCCAGTTCCATGATGACGGCGCGCAGGCGAGCAGAGGCTTCTTCCATGTCGCGCACCTGGGCGGTGAGGAATTCGTAGCGCGTCTTCAACTCCTCATAGGCTTGCGGGGCTTCGGGATCGTAGCCGCCGAGCGATTTCATGCGCCCACGCAGGGAGTCGATCTGGCGACGCAGGCGGACCAGTTCTTCCGGGGGCGGGATCTCTTCCGGCGCGCCTTCCGCCAGCCGGTTGATGACTGCCTGCGCGTCTTCCTCGCTCATCTCTTCCACCATCTGGTTGCGCAACACGTCCATGGCGTCGCGGGCGCGCTGCGCCTCCAACATGGCACGGCGCAATTCTTCCTCAGCCTGGGCCAGCGCCACGCGCTCCGCCGCCTGCGCCGCTTCAAGGTGGCTGATCTGCTGCTCGATCTGCGCGGCCTGGGCCTCTTGCTCATGCAATTGCGCTGACAGATCGCGCAGGATGGCGCGCTGCGCCTCTAACTCCGCGCCTTGCATTGCCATCGTTGCCAGCAACGCTTCGGCTTCCTGCGCCAGTTCGGCCAGGCGCGCCGTGCGCCGCTGCATCTGCGCCGCCAGATCATCCGCCTGGGCGCGGGCCTGAGCCAGTTGCGCTTTCGCCGCCTGATAACGCTGCTGTTGCACGGCCAGCGCCGTGCGCCGCCGGGCGAGATCCTCTTGCTGGATGCGTGATTCTTCCAGCGCAGCCTCGGCATCTTCCTGAATGGATTCCAGCATGTCGGCGGCGTCGCGGTGGGCGGCTTGCGCCTCGGCCACGCGCACTTCGACAGTGGCGAGATCATTCGCCAGCGTCAGCATCTCAGCGGCCAGTTGCTCGGCGACGGCTTCGCCCAGTTGCGCCTCGTTGTTCAATCGCTCGGCCTCGCGTTGCGCCTGCCCCAGCGCCTTCGAGCCTTCGGAAAGCTGCGCTTCCAGCGTCTTGATCTCGCGTTCCAACGCGGCCAGCGCGGCGCGGTCGTCTTCCAGCGCGGCGCGAGCGTTTGCCAGCAACCCCTCTTGCTCGTGGATGCGCTCATCGGCGGCGTCGATCTGCGCGGGCAGTTCGCGCAACTCGCGCGAGCGCGCCAGCACGCCTTCCGCCGCGTCAGTTTGCGCGCGCCCCACCGCCAGCCAGCCAGCGGGATGTGCTACCATGCCTCCCGCCGTCACAACCGGGGCCGATTGCACCTGCCACCGCGCCGTTGCCGGCTCTTCTTCAGCGATCAGCGCCATCTGGCCCACAATACCGCGAATGACCTGCGCCACTTCCGGCGCGACCTCAGGATGCAGGAGATCGACTAAGCGAAGCACCGTTTGAGCCTTTACATGACCGCTTGCATGATGGGCTGCACCGGCGCGGTTGGTTGCGGGCATGGAATGGCGAGACACAGTGGCAGCGTGCAGGCCGTTTGGTGATCTCTGTCCATCACCGGCTCCATTCATCGCCGCATTTTCTGCATTGGTCTGTAGGGGCAATCCCTTGTGGTTGCCCTGTTGCAACATCACATGGTCACTCTGGTTCCCTGAGGTATCATGATAGCCATTATTGTGTTCCACCGGCCAGAGGATGGTGACGCGACCAGCATCGGTGCCGTGCAGAAGCGAGGCAGCGCGCCATGCATCATCTTCGCTGGCGGCGACGATGGCATGCAGGAACGGCCCCAATGCCGCCTCAAAAGCAGTTTCATATTCCGGGGCGGATTGGGCGAGTTGCGCCAGCGTGCCGAGCATCTGCGGGCGCTCATCCTCAGGAATAGATTCCAGCACCGCCAGGGCAGCGGCGGAATCACGCTGGCCGGCAGCCCATTCGCGCAGCAGCGCCAGGCGATCTGCCAGAGCGCGGCGCTCGCGCTGGGCATCAGCCAATTCGCTGCGGCGCGTTTCCAGCGCGGCCTGCTCGGCGGCGATGGTCTGGCTCAGGTGCTCGCGCTCCACCAGCTTGTCGCCGAGAATAGCGCGCTGGGTTTCGTGTGCCTCGCGCAGGGCATCCAGCCGGGCCTGTGCGGCGGCGGCGCGCTCGGCGGATTGCGCGGCGGCCTCGCGGCGGGCGGCGAGGGCGGCTTCGCGCTCAGCGCGCTGCTTGCTCAGGCGACCGATCTCCGCCTGTGCGGCGGCAAGTTTGGCTTGCGCTTGCATGGCGTCGCGCTGGGCGGCGCGCAGTCGAGCTTCAGCGCGCTCTTGCTCTTGTTTGGCGCGGTGTCCCTGGCTCTCCAGCTCCGCGATGCCCGCCTGCCCCGCTTCAATCTCCGCTTCGATGGCGAGGAGATCGGCTTCCATCTGGGTGATGCGCTGTTCGGCCTCGGTCAACGCCCAGTTCACCCGACCTTGCTCGCCATCAAGCTCTTTGCGCTGGCGTTCCATGCTGGCGGCGCGTTCCTGGGCAACGGCGCGGTCGCGTTCCAGCGTCTGCACGCGCGAAAGCGTCTCGCCGCGCTGGCGACGCAGTTCCGCGATGACGGCGATGATCTCGTTGCGCCGGCTGCGCGCTTCCTGCTGCGCGCCTTCGTGGCCGCTGAGCGCGTCGCGCAGTTCATCCACCCGCGCCTGCGCGGCTGTTTCAGCTTGCTCGGCCAGTTGCACTTTTTCCTGGCTGGAGCGCCACTGAAAGCCGAACCACTGGCGCTGCATGCGGTCCAGATCCGCCCGCGCGGTGATGAAATCGCGCGCCCGCCGCGCTTGCTCGGCCAGCGGCCCCAGGCGCGGCTCAATCTCGCTGAGGATGTCGTGCAGCCGGCTGAGGTTGGTGTGCGTCAGTGCCAGCCGCTGCTCGGCGTCGTTGCGTTGCGCCTGAAAGTGGCGGATGCCGGCGGCATCCTCGAACAGGCTGCGACGCTCTTCCGCCCGCGACGACAGGGCTTGATCCACCAATCCCTGGCCGATGATGGTATACGAATCGTGGCCGATGCGCGCCTGTGAAAGCAGATTCAGCACGTCTTTCAGGCGCACTTTCGCCCCGTTGATCAGATAATCCGAGTCGCCGGAACGGAAGACGCGCCGCGTCACCGTCACTTCGCTATAGTCCGATGGCAGCCAATTGGACGAATTATCCAGCGTCAGCGTGACCTCGGCCATGCCCAGCGCGGCGCGCCCATGCCCGCCGGCGAAGATGATATCTTCGCTCTTTTTGCCGCGCAGGTGGCGCATGCTCTGCTCGCCCAGCACCCAACGCAGCCCGTCTGCTACGTTTGATTTGCCGGAGCCATTCGGTCCCACAATGGCAGTGATGCCGGGGCTAAACTCCAGCGAGGTACGCGTGGCGAAACTCTTGAAGCCGTGCAATTGCAATCGTTTGAGATACACGCGCGCCCCTTTCCCGCCGGTATGCCTGGAACCAGTGTTCCTTTCACCGTACCATTATCTGAGGTAACAGCGCAAAACCAGGGGGAAATATTGGGGAGAAGTGATCGCATCGCGGGCGCTGGGTGAGATGTCTCTCGCCCGCCCCGCTCCCGTCATCAATAAGCCCAGCGGGCGTCTTTTCCGAGCCGGGGGGTTTAGCCCCCGGCGGATGTGACGTGCGATGTACTCACGAGGGGTGAGGCTTATCCACCCAGGTAGGCCGCGCGCACCACGTCGTTGGTGATCAGCGCCGATGCTTTATCCGAGAGGATGATCTTGCCGGTTTGCAGCACATAGCCCCGGTCGGCGATGTTGAGCGCCATATTGGCGTTTTGCTCCACCAGGAAGACCGTCACGCCGGATTTGCGGATTTCTTGGATGGTATCGAAGACCAGTTGCACCAAAATGGGCGAGAGGCCCAGCGAAGGTTCGTCCATGCAGATCATGCGCGGGCGTGCCACCAGGGCGCGGCCAATCGCCAGCATCTGCTGCTCGCCACCGGAAAGCGTGCCCGCTAGCTGCTTGTCGCGCTCTTTCAGGCGCGGAAACAGCGTGTAAACGCGCTCGATCTCTTTGGCGATGGTGGCGCGATCAGTTTGCATGTACGCGCCCATATCCAGATTCTCACGCACGGTCATGCGCGAGAAGACGCGCCGCGCTTCCGGCACCAGCACCAGCCCGCGCTTGATGATCTGGTCGGTGGGCAGGTGATCGATGCGCTCGCCGTCATATACGATGGTGCCGTTGCGCGGCTTGACCAGCCCGAAAATGGTCTTCATGGTGGTCGTCTTGCCAGCAGCGTTCGCGCCCAAAAGGGTGACGATCTCGCCCTGTTCCACGCTCAACGACACCTGGCGCAACACCTGGCTGGGACCATAGAACGTATCGACGTTCTGCAACTCTAACATGGCCATAGGTTTACGCTGTCGCCGCCTTTCGTCCCAGATACGCCTCGATCACCTGCTCGTTGCGCTGAATCTCTGCGGGCACGCCCTCGGCGATCTTCTTGCCATAGTCGAGCACGGCGATCTGGTCGCTGATGTTCATCGTCACTTGCAGCTTGTGCTCGATGAGTAAGACCGTCACGCCATATTGCTCGCGCAGCCGCCGGATGTAGCCAACGGCTTCCGCGGTCTCAGAGTCGTTCATGCCGGCGGTGGGTTCGTCCAGCAGCAACAACTGGGGGCCAGATGCCATCGCGCGGGCGACTTCCACACGGCGGCGATAGGCATAACTCAGGTTCGAGGCATATTCGTCTTTCAGCGCCACCATCTGCGGGCCAAAGAACGCGAGCAACTCCATCGCGCGGTCAAGAGCGCGTTTCTCGGCATTGCGGTAATACGGTGGCCGGAAGATGACGGAGATGAGGTCGCCGTACAACTTGGCGTGCTGGCCGACGAGCACATTTTCCAGCACCGTCATGTTATTGAACAGGCGAATATTCTGGAAGGTGCGCGCGATACCGTTGCGCAGCACCACATCCGGCGTTTTGCCGGCAATGGAGCGCCCGTTGAGCAAGATCTCCCCTTTTGTCGGTTTATAGATGCCGGTGATGAGGTTGAACACCGTCGTCTTGCCGGCACCATTGGGGCCGATGATGCTGAAGATCTGCCCGCGCTTGATATCGAGCGTCACGTCATCCACGGCGGCGAGGCCACCGAATTGCTTGGTGAGATGGTTGACCGCCAAAAGCGTCTGTCCGTCTGCCATCATCATCCCTCCCGTCCTTGCGCATCTGAACCAGGGCCGACATATTCGGTGACATCGGGCGCTGAGCCGAGGCCGGCAAGCGTGTCGCCGCTTTCTTCGATGGCCAGCACGCCCACTGCCGAAGCGGATTCCACCGATGAGGCTTCTTTGATCTCGCGCTGCCGTCGCCTGTCGGGGATGATGCCCTGCGGGCGCAGCAAGATCATACCCAGCAACACCAAACCATAAAGTAAGAACTTTTCCTGGTTGAAGTCGTTGCCTGCCAGAAAATGCAGCGGGGCACCGGGGTTGCTCACCAGCGGGCTGCCATGAACGTAATCGTTGAGGTTGTTGAGCAAGATCTGGTCGAACAGCTTCAGCACGATCGCGCCGACAATGACGCCGGGAATGCTGCCGATGCCGCCGAGCACGATCATCACCAGAATGGAGATGGAGATGTTGAAGGTGAATTGATCGGGCGTGATGCTGGGAACCAGCGCCACGTTCAAGATGCCGCCAATGCCGCCGATGGCCGCGCCGGTGGCGAAAGCGAGCAACTTGGTGCGCACCAGGTTGACGCCTGCCGCCGCTGCCGCTGTTTCGTCTTCGCGCATCGCCACCCATGCGCGTCCCAGGCTGGAATTGCGAAGCAGGTTGACCAGCAGGGTTACGATCACTACCAACGCGAGGGTGAGGTAATAAAAGTTGGTGTGGTCAATGAAGTTTCCGAAATCAACATCCCCAAGGGGAGTATGAACGGTGGGAGCCGGCGGCGCATTCAACCCGTTAGCTGCCCCAAAATAGGGAACATTCAGAACGAAGATGCGCGAGAGTTCGCCGAAACCGAGCGTGACGATGGCCAGGTAGTCACCGCGCAGGCGCAAGGTCGGCGCGCCCAGCAACACCCCCGCGATTCCCGCAAACAGCGCGCCCAGCGGCAACAGCCACCAGAACGATAGCACCGGCACGGGTACCACTTGTTTGGCGGAGTTGACTAAATAGCCACGTGACAGCGCCGCGTAGGTGTAATTGCCGATGACGAAGAAGGCGACATAGCCCAGGTCGAGCAGGCCGGCGTAGCCAACCACGATGTTCAGCCCCAGCGCCAGCAAGACGTAAATGGCGATGATGCAGCCGGCCAGCACATAGCTGTCGTCAAACATCTGCGGATAGATCACCGCCAGAATCAAGGCGATGATGCCCAACCGCCAGCCGGTGATATACCATAGGAGCGACCTACCCAAAAGCTGGGTCTTTTCCAGCCTGGCCACCAGAGCGTTCCAGCCATCGCGGATGGGCTGAAAGAGTGGGAGGCCGCCTTTAGAGCGAGATGGTGCGGACATGGAATAGAAGACCTCCCTTAGACTTTATCCGGCACTTGCTGGCCCAGCAGGCCGGAAGGGCGAAAGATCAAGATCAGGATCAGGATGGCGAAGGCGACACCCTGGCTCCATGCCAGGCCATTGGGGACGTATTGGGTCGCCAGGGCTTCGATGATGCCGATGAGGAAGCCCCCCAGCACGGCACCCTGGATGTTGCCGATGCCCCCCAGCACGGCGGCGGTGAAGGCGATCAAGCCCAACTGGAAGCCGCTGAGGAAGTAGACCGAGCTGGCATACATGCTATAGACGACGCCCGCCGCGCCGGCCAGCGCGCCGCCGATGAGAAAGGTGAGGGAGATGGTCTGGTTGATGTTCACGCCCATCAGCGCCGCCGCCTCGGGATCTTGCGCGGTGGCGCGCATGGCACGGCCCATCTTGGTGCGGTTGGTGAACACATTCAGCCCAACCATCAGGGCGACCGCGAGGACGAAGATGAAGATGTCAAGATAGGTGATGGTCAGCGAACCGATGGTAATCGCGTTGGTCGGGAAGAAAACAGGATACGCGATGACGTTCGCGGTCTTCCAAAGTTGCGCCACGTTTTCCAGGATGAAGGAGACGCCGATGGCGGAAATCAACGGGATCAAACGCGGTGCGCGGCGTAAGGGACGATAAGCGACGCGCTCGATCAGGACATTGAGGCCCCCTGATGTGAGGATGCCGACGATGAGCAAGAGCAGCAACGTGCCCACCAACGCGAACCCGCCAAGAACATGATCAATATGTAATGCCTGGGCCACGCTCAGCGTAACGATGGTGCTCCACATGAAGACATCGCCGTGAGCGAAGTTGATGAGTTCGATGATGCCATACACCATCGTGTAACCCAGCGCAACGAGAGCATAGATCGCGCCCAGCGTGATCCCGTTCTCGATCTGTTGGAAGAACAGTCCCGTGTCGAAGGACGACGCGGCCAAAATGTGCATAGCTCCCCCTCAACCCCAAGATTCGTAAAATGGTGCGCGGATGCGCGGTGCCTCAAGACCGTTGCCGCGCGAGGAATGCTTTGCTGAAAGCATACCTCATCACGTCAATAGCTTGAGGCACCACAGAGTGTGATTCCGTCACACTGACGAAAACTTAGCCGGTGACAGGCACTTCCTGGACGAAGGTCCACTTGCCATTGATGACTTGATAGACGCTGAAGACCTTCTGGCCGGCGTTATCACCGAATTGGTTGAAGGAGATGTTACCCGTCACGCCGGTGTATTGAATGCTGCGAATCGCCTGGCACACCGCCTGGCGGGTCGGGGTTTGACCGCCGTTGATCAAGCCCTTGATCGCCTGGATCTCGATGTTGGCGGCATCATAGGCGCTGGCGCTGTAGGGGATCGGAGCCGAACCGAACGCTGCGGTGTATTGCTGCACGAACGTCGCCGCAGGACCGCTGGTGAAGGTGCTGGTATCGGGAGCCGCGACGGTGCCGAAGGTGTTTTC
>JAJPKG010000309.1 GCA_021323815.1 Pseudomonadota bacterium | reverse complement strand
TCCTCAGTGAAATATTTCTCCAGCCGTTCCGGCGGAATGGAGAGGATCTCCGGCACGAAGAATGCCGTCGCCTGGTTGAATTCCGCCGCCAGCGACATGGCACGGTCCGAAAGGGCCTGATATTCGACGCGGCGCGTGTCTTCATGGAAGCGCATGGTGGCATAGACCAGCAAGCGCCCCAGCACTTCCGCCGCCTGGTCGCGCAGGCGCAACGCCTGGTTCAATCCCTGCGCCGACTGCATCAGCGATCCCTGCAAGTCGCGCAGCTTGGGGATCTGCTGGCTGACAAAAGTGAAATTCTCTTCCCAGAGGGAATCAGTGGCAAATATCGATTCGAGATCCCACGTCATCTCGACGGGGATTTCGCTGCGTGGCGGAACGGTCTTGACCACAGAAAAGCCTCCAACGGTCGCTTGATGTTCGAGAAAGGAGTGTCAACAGATGATATTGTAGCACCAGATGTGCGTGTGCGATAACCATAAAAAGAGGAGAGATCTTTTGGAGATAAGGCACCTGCGCATCCCAAGCTAACGCCATCTTTTATCTTGCTTGGATGAACTGTGCCAAACTCGTACCACAGCCTCACTATTTGTTATCCTCGCACGCTGCCAGCAGTGCCCGCGCATAGGCTTCGGCGGCGGTCGCGCCGTCATAGTAGCCCGCGCCCATCATCAGGCGATAGCGGCACTTCCAGCGTTTCGCTGCCGCTGGGGTCAGGCGATGGAGATCCCAGCCGGGCACGCGCGCTTCCAGCGCCTCGCGCAGCGCCACTTCGTCCAACGGCAACTGCCGAGCACGCAACGCCGCAATGATGTCATCCGGCAGCACGTCAGCCATGTGCGATTCCCTTGTGAAAACTCCCCCCTCTCCATCTCGGATGGGGAGGGGGTTTGGGGTGGGGCTAGCGGATCTTCAGCACCCGATAGGTAACGACGCCGTTGGGGGTGTTGACATCGACCTTATCGCCCTTTTTCTTGCCAATCAGCGCGCTGCCGACGGGGGATTCCGTGGAGATGTAGCCGCGCTTGGGGTCGGCTTCATGCGTGCTGACGATGGTAAACGTGCGCTCGGTGCCGGTGGACGTTTTCACCTCAACCGTGCTGCCGATGCGCACCACATTGGAATCGGTCACCAGCTCCAGCGTGCCGGCTTTATTCAGCAGTTCCGTCAATTCGCGGATGCGCCCTTCGATGCGTGCCTGCTCGTTTTTGGCATGCTCATACGCGCTGCTCTCGCTGACATCACCGGCTTCCTTCGCTTCGTGGATGTCATCGGCGATCATCGGGCGCTGGACCTCGATCAGATCTTTGAGTTCCGCTTCCAGTTTTGCGCGTCCTTCCGCCGTCAGCAGCGGGCGATCATTTTCCGAAACATCATGAACGTTTGCCATAAACACTCAACTCCTTGCGCGGCATCTAGAGTGCTGAAACCCCCCGCCGGCAGAAGGGCCGGAAGCGGGGGGAATGCGATAGTGAATCGCCGCGCCATGCGAACAATACGCCGCGCTTGCCGGCCCTCTCAGCCTGGCAGCGCGGCCCTCAGACGTTCTCTCTCTGCGTGTGCCGGGAACAATCTTGTCTGCCCCGGCGGGTTTCGTCTGTTGTCATGAGACTGCCTGAAATTATACACAACTGCGAGCCATCCGTCAAGGTCATCGGCCATCAATTTTCAGGGACCGATGACCGGCCCCATCCCCTAACCCCCTCTGCGGATGGAGAGGGGGGAACAACGGCAGCGAGGGGAACGAGAAAGCGCATGTTCAGGGGAGCGTGGTTGCGCCGGGGCCGCCAGCGGGCGCGAGCTGATGCATCGTCGGTGTGCGTCCCGTTTGCGCGGGATAATCACGGGCGAGATCGGCCTGGATCGCTGGAATGTCCGCGAGCGGCGCGATGATGAGCGCGCTGCCGCCGAAACCGGCCCCCATCAGGCGCGCGCCGGTCAGCGGTCTGCCCCGCGTCGCGATGGCGACCACTGCGTCGAGTTCAGGGCAACTCACCTCATAATCATCCCTCAGGCTGGCATGCGAGCGCAGCAGCAGGTCGGTGAACGCGGCGGCATCGCCTGCCTGCAATGCTTGCACAGCCGCACCGACGCGATCATTTTCGGTGATGACGTGACGGGCGCGCCGGCGTTCGGGTTGCGGCACCGCGCCGGCCAGGCGGGCATAATCGCGCTCGGTCACGTCACGCAACGCTGTCACCAGCCGTGAGAAATCTTCTTGCTGTAACATCTGGGCAAACGCTTGCGCCGCTGCCTCGCATTCCTGCCGTCGCGTATTATAGCCGACATCGGCCAGGGAGCGTTCCACGCCGGTCTCGCATACCAGCAACGCGACATCCGGCAGGTTGAAAGAGATGTAGTGATAGGCAAGAGAGCGGCAGTCGATGAAAATGGCCTTGCCTGGCTTGCCCAGCGCCGATGCCGCCTGATCCAGAATCCCCACCTGCACGCCGGAGCCGAGCGTCTCAGCCCGCTGGCCGATGCGCGCCAGTTCCAGCGGCCCCTGCTGCAATCCCAGCGCGGCATCAAGCCAGGTGAGGGTGGCCATGATGAGCGCGGCGGAAGAACTCATGCCGCCGCCCAGCGGCACATCGCCGGCGATGGCGGCGCTGAAACCGCGCATCGGCATCCCCGCCGCCTGCACCACGCTCACCGCTCCGGCAACATAGCGCGCCCACAGCGGCACGCCGCGCGGATCGCGCGCCGACGGCGGATTCGCGGCGTCGAACTGCGCTGTCTCTTGGTGATGCGCCGAAAAGAGCCGCACGGTCATGTCTGCTGGATCGCTCGCCAATTGCCCGGCCATCGCCACCGTCCGCTCGACCGCGATGGGCAGCACGAAGCCGTCATTATAGTCTGTGTGCTCGCCGATCAGATTGACGCGCCCCGGTGCCCAGCCTGCCGGCAACGGTCCCTGAAGGCCGAGAGCGGCGCGGGCATGGTTTGCGGCGATGGCGACGGTGGGTGGCAGTGTTGGCGTTGCCATAGGTCACATCCCCACCACCACGCGGCCTTTCGTGTCTTCCTCGCCGGGCTTGGGCTTCCACAGGAACAGCGCGGGAATAACCGCTACCAGCGCCAGAATCGCGCCCGCCAGGAAGAAACCGTGGACGATATCCACCGCGAACTCAACCGTCTTTTGCTGGAGGATCTTGAGCTGCGTCGTGATATCCGCGCCGGGAGGATACGTAATATGGTTGAGCAGATAGATATAATGGTTGACGCCCCAGGATGAAAGGGCAGCCAGACCGAGGATCATGCCGATCATGCGCAACGCCGTGACGATGGATGCCGCCATGCCAAAACGCGTGTTGCCCGACGTGTTGAGCGCAGTGGTGCTGATGGGCGCGACGATGAGGCCGAAACCCATCCCCGCAACGACGGTTCCCAACGTGATCAGCCACCAATTCGGCTGCGTTCCCCACAACAGCATCAAGAAGAAGCCGGCAGAGGTGCAGAGCGCGCCAGCCACACCCACGCGTCGCGTGCCATAGCGCGCCACCAGCCAGCCACCACTGAACGCGCCGATGGGGATCATGATGGTCATGCGCAATAGCGCCAGGCCGGCATCCAGATAAGCCGAGCCTGCGACGACAGCCAGCACATAGATGGGGATATCAACCAGGGCGACAATCAGCGCCATGCCCAGCAACAGATTGAAGATCGCGCCCGCCGAGAACGCGGGTGATGTGAAGAGGCTGAGCGAAATGACAGGATCGCGCCCGCGCGCTTCCACCAGCACGAACGCCGCCAGCAACACAGCAGCCGCCACCAGCAGCAGGGGATTATTCTGCACCGCCTGCGCCTGCTTGAGATTGGTGATGGCCCCAGCGGACTGGCCCAGACCCAGGCTGGTGCAGAGCAGCGCGCCGCCCAGCACCAGCGCCCCCAGCCAGTCGATGCGCGTGTTATTCGCGGTCGTCACGGCTTTGCCGCGCAATTCGCGGGGCCACAGCAGCAGCAGCGCGCCCACCAGCACCAGCACAATCGGCAGATTTAGCAGGAAGATCCATTGCCAGGGGTTTTCGTAGCCACTGGGCAAGAAGCCCCAGTGTTGCAGGATCAGCGCGCCATAGAGCGGGCCAAGCGCGCCGCCCGCCTCGGTGACACCGCCGATGATGCCCAGCGCCGTGATGCGCCGTGCCGCCCCAAACAGATCACCAATGGCGGCGATGGCGACCGGCACCACCGCGCCGCCGCCCACCGCCTGCAAGAAACGCGCGATCACCAGCCAGGTGAGCGCCGGGCTGGGACTGTTGACGCCGATGGCGCTCAGGAAACTTAGCGATGCTGCATTGCCCAGCGCGATGCTCTCCGCGCACAGCAGGGATCCCAGCGCAAACAGGGCGAGGCAGCCCAACAACACGCGCTGGCGACCCAGCAGATCCGACACGCGACCCATCAAGGGCATGACGATGACATAGCCCAACAGATATCCGCTGACCACCCAGGCGAGTTGCGCCAGATCGGTCGCATCATTCAAGTTGAAACTGGCGGCGATGGGTTCCAGCGCCGTCACCACAACGGTTTGATCCAGCGCCGTCAAAAAGACCGCCGCGCAGATGATCACCAGCGTCACGGTGGCCGCACCCCGGCGCAATGCGGGCGCGTTCGCGGCCTGCTCCGCCGATGCGGCAACTTCCGCGGGCGTGTTTTGGGCCATCGTCATCGCACGTGCCCCCTTTTCTATGTTATTTCGTTGGTGGCGCGGTGATGGTCACAGTTTCGTTATAATTCGACAGATCAAAGGTGCGCACCGTCGAACTGGTGTCGCCGTTGGCGGCGATGCCGTTGAGCGTGACCTGGTGGATCTGGTTGTCGCTCTGGCCAATCCACAATATCGTCTGCACGTTTGTCGGCGAGGTCGGCGGGTTGCCGGTGATGGGGGCCAGCAAGGCGCTGCTGACGGTGCCGGTGATCTTCCAGCAATCGACGCCGTTCACGCTGTCAGCCGTCGGGGTGGAAGGCGACTGAAGCTGGCTGAGGATGGCTCCGATGCCCTGCGACGAACTGAAGATATTCAGCAAATTGGGCAAACCAGATGTCGTCTGATAGGTGCCGGTATCGCCGATGCTGATATATTGCTGTTGCCCGACGAAGATGATGCCGATGCCGGCGGTGACGCCCTGGGTCGGCTCAACAATGCCGTGAATTTGTAATTTGTCGGGGCGCACCACGTCGCCCTGCGCTTTGGTGACGGCGAAAGGCCCAGGTGCGATGTTGCTGGCGGTGAGGGTGAAGTGCAGCGCACTATCCTGCGCGAAGTTGTTGCTGGCCTGTTGGATCAATTGCGTGGCGCTAAGCGGAGAAGTCTTGGTGGTGCTGGACGCACCACAGGCGGCGAGCGTCAGAAACAGCGCGGCAGCCGCGCCCGCCAGCCAGCGGCATGCCGTGCCGCTCTTCCAACGGTGTATCGTCATCAGGAATGCGCCTCCATGAGAAGGGGATCGCGGATGGGCAGGCAAAGGGCGTCACCTGCTGCCTCTTGCTATTTATGCGCCATGAGGATGCGTTCCGTCAATAGTGGAGATTCCACTGCATGATAGCGCGGGCTATGCCCATCCGGCATCCCTGCCCCATTGCACCGCATCAGTGGCCGGTTTGCCCTGCGCGCCGATGCGCTGGAGCCGCGCCTGTTCTTCTTGAGCAACACCTGACAGATGCGCGCGAACGCCACAATTTTCAGCATGATGTGCCCCTTTCCCCGTCAGGTCTCACGATAAAGCCTCCCCTGACGGGAGAGGCAAGGGGGACTGGATTCAGCGCGGTGGAGATGCTGCCAGCATGGCACGCAGCAGTGATGCGGTGAGGTCGGATATCATCTGATTGGCGAGCATGCGGTTGCGGCAGCCCCCGGCGGGAGCCAGGCTATCCAAACCCCAGGACCACCACAGCGTGCCGGCGTCGAACACGATGGCACCCGATGCCGCGCGATAATAGGTCGTCATCGCCGTCTGATGGCCGCCATAGACGTTCACCACCGGCGAGGCTGCCAGCGTCACCAATCCTCGTGGGGCCGCGCCGTTCGCCACAAAACCGTCATATTCATAACCGACCAGCCCGCCCGAAATATGCTCTCCCGGCGCAATGTGCGCCTGCGCTTCCAAGCCGCCTGCATCGGTGCCGGCAGCCACCCAGTCCGGCGTGTCGTTGCTGGGGATCATGCTCAGATACATAATCCCCAGCAAGCCGTTTTCAGGGCGATTCAAGAGCGGATCGCGGAATTGCGTCGTCACCAGCTCGGGATGCTTTGGATACATCGGATCGCGTGCGAGTTGCATGGACGGATCGCGTGCGCTGGTGAGTACCTTATAACATACGAGCGTGCGGTCGGCATTGCCGGCATCGTCGGGGGCCAGACGCACCTGCCAATAGCCGTCGTTCGCGCCCCAAAAAGCTAGACTCACACCGCTGTCGCGCGCCGCCGTCACCCCGTCGCGCATGGCCTTCGTCCAATATTCATCGTGGCCGAGCACCAGAACGATGCGGTGCTGCAACAATAACTCCGGGTGATCGCTCATCGCGTCATCAGTGGTGTATGTGACATCCAGACCGGAGCGTTCGATCCAGCGCACGGCCTGGATGTCCCAGTATAAGAAATCGCCCGCGCCGGCTGAGCGCGCATAAGGCCGATTGAATGACACCTGCGTGGCGCGGTCGCTGATGACGCGGCTGCGCGAATAGAAACTGTAACCGCCCCAGGTGTTATAGGCTTGATAGGTGTTGGTGGCGAGATTGACCAGCGCGGCGGAGTGCGCCGTGTCGTCGCGCACCACCAGCGGAATGTAAGATTCCGCGCCGCTGGCGGTCTGCAATTTGATGAGATAGACCCCGCTCACCCAACCATTGCCGACGATGAAACTATCAGATGGATGCCAATGCGCGTCGATGCGATACGTCTGTGGATCAATCACGCAGGTGGGGCAATCGCGCAATCCGCCGGCAGGCGTCCATATACCCTGCGCGCGGCTGCGCAAGGTGGGAGACGTATAATACAGGCGCCCTCCCAGACCGCCATACCAGCCGATGCGATAGATGGCGTACATGAAATCGACCGGTTTCGGCGTGCTGACGTATATCGTCACCAGTTGGCCTGGAACCGCCGAGGTCGTGTCGGCATAGCCCTGGATGCCGGCAGTATCCACAATGTCACGCGCGCCGGATGAGTCGTCATGCTGGATGCCCGTTGCGTCCGCATCACCTGGGGGACGCGCAACATGGGCCATCATGGCGCTGTCATCGAGCTGCCATGCTGACGTGCCGGGCTGCTGATTTTCCTGGGCAACGACCGATTGCCTATCAAAAGGCGCGACGGTGATATCGGCCAGCGACGCGGCTCGTGCCGGTCCCCCTTGCAGCGACATCGCCAGAATGACGCTGCCCGCCATGATCAGCGCGAGCACAAACAAACGTTGGGGAGATCGCGCTATCGGCATGGCATGGCCTCCTTTGCTCTCGGTCGTCATGTTTCTATACCATTGCCGCTTCTTACCATCGGTAAGGGGTGAGTGTTTGCCAGAGACGTTTGTCCTCTGTTTCCATTGTACCTGGATAGCGCGGTTGAGCGCGTTCCGTACGGCCAGGGTTTGGCCTCACTCACAACCCTGCTCTCCAGCAAAGCTGGAAAGGGGGGCGCAAGGCACATGGAATGCGCCATTGGCGAACCATGCACAGATCGCGGTTCCAGAGAGCTATGCCGGATCATGTGATCAGCGCATGGGATTGATGGTTGCGGGTGGGTGAAGCAGAGGCTGGTTCAGGCTCACAGCGAGCGTAACGCCGCCTGCAACGATTCGATCTCGCGTTGCACGTGTTCGTCGTGGCGCATCATCTCGGCTACCTGCTCGCAGCCGTGCATGATGGTGGTGTGGTCGCGCCCGCCCATTGCCGCGCCGATCTGTGCCAGGGAATGCGGCGTCTCTTCGCGCAGCAGGAACATCGCCACCTGGCGCGGCCACGCGATGTTGCGCGTGCGCCCTTTGCCCAACATCTCGTCGGTCGTCACGTGATAATGCCCCGCAACGAGATCCATCACGATCTTCGGCGACACGTCGATGCGCCCGCGCTCGCCGAAACATTCGCGCAGAGTTGCCGCTGCCAGCGCCAGGGTGATGGGCGCACCACGCATGCGCGCCGTCATCCCCAGCCGGTTCAGCGCGCCTTCAAGCTGACGCACGCTGCTGCCTTCCGGCTGCGCCATATATTCCAGCACGGCGAGCGGCACGTCCAGCTTGTGCGCCGCCGCTTTGGCTTTGAGGATGGCCAGCCGGTGCGCGTAATCCGGCGCGGTCACATCGGCCAGCAAGCCCCACTCGAAACGCGAGCGCAGCCGGTCATGCAGGGTGGGAATGGCGCGCGGCGGGCGGTCGCTGGTGACGACGATCTGCTTGTTGGCGTTATGCAGCGCGTTGAAGGTGTGAAAAAATTCTTCCTCGGTGCGCTCTTTGCCGCCAATGAACTGGATATCATCTACCAACAGCACGTCAATGGCGCGGTAGCGGGCGCGAAAGGTCTCTTGCTGATGGTGCTGGATGGCCTCGACGATCTCATTGGTGAACGTTTCAGACGTGACATAGTGGACGTAAAGACCTTGCGCCGCCGCCACATGGCCGATGGCCATGAGCAGATGCGTTTTCCCCAGGCCCACGCCGCCATAGATGAACAGCGGATTATAGCTCTGGCCAGGGAAGGCAGCGACCTGTTGCGCGGCGGCAAAGGCCAGGCGGTTTGATTCGCCAGCGATGAACGTATCGAAGGTGTAGTGCGGCTTCAACGCCGGGGAGGGAATGACGCGCTGCGGAGCGAGCATTTTCTCTGATACTGATCCTGCGTTCTGCCCCTGCGCCGGCAGCGCATTCTTCTCACAAATGCGCGATAAGGATGCGCCGGCAGCGCTCTCAGTCCCCGCTGTGAAGCGCAGGCGCAAGGGGCGACGGGCGACGCGCTCAGCCAGGGATGTCAGCAGAGGGGCGAAGCGCCGTTCCAGTTGCCCGGCAACCGTCGCGGTGGGAACAGCAACCACCAGGCTGTCAGCTTCCAGCGCGATCCCCTGCGTTCCGGCGAAGCAGGCGCGATAAAGCGCGGGGCTGATGCGCGCGCGCGCCAGACGGCTGATCTGCCGCCACACGCTTTGTGCGGAAACCATCTGTTCTGCTTGCATTTCCGGCTCACCCGCCCTTGCTACTTGCAAACCCGAAACAACACCCCTGGTCTCTCATCTTATCACGCCGCCGGCCAGACGGTCAAAGGTCATGGCTTATTTCCGTCGTGGGGGCGCGTGGTGGGGGCGATAGTCCGCTGCCGCCAAGCGCACGTGCCGCACCAGGCTGATATCTGTCAGACGCGAGCGCACGCGATCATCGAGATCGTTGATCAATTCCAGGTTGGTGGTGATCACCGTCGGCGTGCCATACATATAGCGATGATTGATGATCTGGAAAAGCTTTTCCTGCGCCCAGGGCGTGGTGTGTTCCGCGCCCAGGTCATCCAGCACCAGCAAGCCGGCCTCGCACACTTTGTTGAAGAGCGCGTCATAGGCCGTTTCGCTGCTGGGGGCGAAGGCGGCGCGCAGGTGATCCAGCAGTTGCGGCACGACGGCGAACAGCACCAGGTTGCCCTGCTGCAACTGCCGGTTGGCGATGGCTGCTGCCAGGTGCGTTTTGCCGCTGCCGCATGGGCCGCTGAGCACCAGCCAGCCATCGGGATCTTCGGCGTAGCGGTGCGCTACGTCCCACGCTTCGCGCGTTCCCGGCACGCGGTGGTTGAACGACTCAAAGGTCATCTCTTGAAAGGCATCCAGGCTGGAAAGTCGCCAGAGTTCGTCGCGCCGCCGCTGTTCCAACTCTTCCTCTTTGCAGCGGCACGGCACGGCTTTGCCAAAGAGCGGATGCCCGACAGGCACGTTCTGGCGCACATAGCCTGCTCCCAGGCAAAACGGGCAAACATCAGGATCGCGCGGCAGGGCGATCTGCACGTCCAACTCGTGTGAGAAACGATCCGGCGCGCGTGTGGTGCGTGGCGCGGGCACGCCAGCGGAAGATTTGGCCGGTCGTGCCGGCATCTCCAGGATAATCTCATCAGCATCCAATGGTGGTGCCGGGCTGGCCGGACGTACCACCGGTGGCGCTGCCGCCGCCTGGGTGAGCCGCACGCCGGGTGCGGGTCGCGCTGATTTCTGCCGTTGTTTGGTCACAACCGGGCGCGGCGTGGCGGCGCGTTTGTGCGCGCTCGCCGGAGGGCGCGTCTGTGACTGTGGCATCTGCGCGGGCGGGGGCACCGCAGGTTCAGGCGCGCGGGCCGGCAATTGCGCGGCAGGCGGCGTGGGGCGCTGAGCGTGCCGCGTATCGGGCTGGGCTGTGCGCGGTTTAAAGCGCGGTGGTTGCACGGCGTCCGGTTCCCGTTTCATGGCGCTTACCCCCTTTACCTTCAGTTTCCCAGCGGCGCAAGATGGCGCGGATGTAGCTCCAACTGCGCTTGTTTTGTTCGATGGCCTCGCGGAACGCCGCTTCGATCCACTCCGATGGATAGCGTTCCGCCGCGTCGCTCAGTTGTTCAGCCACCAACGGCACCAGCAGGCCGATATTCTGCTCATACAAGGTGAAGATCGTGGGGCGCTCGATCTCGATGCTGGGCACATCACCCTCGGCGGCGCTGCCTTCCAGTTCCAGCAAGCGCAGGGGCGACAATTCCCCTTGCAAAAGCCGTTCCACGGCGCGGCGGTTGCGCTCGGTGTTGAAGAAATACCAGGCGACGATCTCGCCCTCCACACGCACGCGCACGCGCAGCAAGGTGCCGCGCCGCACCGCCAGATCCAGGCCCAGGCGCAGTTTCTCTTCCGGTGGTCGCGGATCTCCCCGTCGTCGCAGCGCCCGGCGCAAGGTGGCGTCGGAGAGCAATTCGCGGTCGCTGATGCAGCGCGGTTGCCCGCGTTTCTGGTAAAGCGCGGCAAAGAGATGGATGGTCACCTTCAGTTCGTTCTGATCTTCAATCTCCGGCAGCACGGAGGTGAAAAACGCTTCCGGCACCGGGACAAGGGCATTGCGCCCGCTGGGAAATCCGGCAAATGCGACCATCGCTCTTGGCTCCTGCATGTGAATGGAATGATGTGAGTAAACCGCTGTTTGCCGGGGACGAAGTGCTCGCTCGGCAGATCGTCGGGAGTTCAAGCTCCCGGCTCGGAACAGAAACCCTGTTGGGCTAGAAAGGGCAACAAGATGCGCTACAAATCCTCCACACGCTGCAATTCGAGGTCGCGGAACCGCGTCTGGCTCGGCTGGAAATAGAGGCTGATGGTTCCCACCGGCCCGTTGCGATGCTTGGCGACGATGATATCCGCGATATTTGGCCGATCGGTCTCAGGATTATAGATTTCGTCACGATAAATGAACATGACGATATCCGCGTCCTGCTCGATACTGCCTGATTCTCTCAGATCGCTGAGTTGTGGCACTTTTGAGGTGCGGCTTTCCACTGCGCGCGAAAGCTGGCTGAGCGCCAGCACCGGCACATTCAGTTCGCGCGCCAGCCCTTTCAGGCCGCGACTGATCTCTGAGATCTCTTGCTGGCGGTTGCCGTCGCCCTTCGAGCCGGTACCTTGCATCAGTTGCAGATAGTCCACCACCAGCATGTCGAAACCGCGCTCGGCCATCAGTCGGCGCGCTTTCGAGCGCATTTCGATCATCGAGATGCCCGCCGTATCGTCGATGTAGATGTTCGCCTCGGACAAACGGCCCATCGACAGGCTGATGCGCGTCCATTCGTCGTCCACATCGCTGATGTAGCCGGTGCGCAGGCGTTGTTGATCCACCGCTGCATCCATTGAAAGCAGGCGCTGAGCCAACTGCTCTTTGCTCATTTCCAGCGAGAAGATCGCCAGACTGGCCCCGAAGCGGACCGCCGCGTTGTGCGCTAGCGAGAGCGCAAAGGCAGTTTTGCCAACCGAGGGCCGAGCCGCGAGAATCACCAGATCGGACTTTTGCATGCCGCCGGTCATTTTGTCGAGGTCGTTGAAGCCGGTGGGCACGCCCACGATGTCGCCGCGATGATTATGCAGGTGGTCCAGCTTGTCATAATAGGCATCCAGGATGTCGCGGATGTGCTCGAAGTCGGCGCGCTGCACGTTTTGGCTGATGGCGAAGATCAACTGCTCGGCTTTATCCAGCGCCAGCGTGGCATCTTCCGCCGTGTAGGCCAGCGCGGCGATCTGCCCCGCCGCATGAATGAGCTTGCGCAGGATGGACGTGCGCTCCACGATATGCGCGTAATGCTCCACGTTCGCGCTGGTGGGCACCACGTTGACCAGCGTGATCAGATAGTCCGCGCCACCCACTTGTTCCAGCTTGCCACGCCGCTCGATCTCATCCGTCAGCGTCACCAGATCCGCCGGTCGGCCATGCGCATAGAGATCCAGCGCGGCCTCGAAGATGATGCGATGGCCGTCGCGATAAAAATCGTCGGGGTGCAGTAACTCCGCCACCACCGACAGCGCCTGGGGATCGATCAAGATGCTCCCCAGCACGGCGGCTTCGGCTTCGATGTTCTGCGGCGGCAGGCGTTCCATCGGCGACTCCTGGCAAGCAATGGGCGCGGGCAAGCCGCGCGGCGAGCGCTCTCTTGGGTAGAATGCACGTTCTAGGATCTCTTCCTTCAAGCATACCACGCCCGCATGGCATCATGCACGTGGATGAAGTGGAAGCAACACTAGGTATACCCGCGAATTCGGCGCGACGCAAGCCGCCCCTTCAAATCGCCGCCCTCTCCCTCAGTGGATAACTCGCTCAGCCATACCATGCACGATTTCAGGCGGAATGCGATCTGGATGCCTCTGTCACACCATGAATGAAATGCCAGCCCTATAGCTATCCACCACTTATCCCGTTAACTTGCGACTTGTCCACGAATTCATCCACCAGGTTATCCACAACCAAATTGGCTAGGTGGAAAAGAAAGCTGGCATGCGCCGTGATTTGCTTTCGCGGCATATGCCGCGCGAGAACATGCTGGATCCTCACATTGATGATGGTCATAGTACCTTCCGTTTTCTGCATTGCCCTCAGGAAGGAGTGGATGTGTTCTGTGAGAACACGATGTTGCACAAATAGCGAGTGCAATACAAGAACTTTTTGTGAGAAAGGCCAGTCATCATGGAGAATCTGAACAACCCCATCGCGCAGCCGAGCAAGAAAAACGCCCTTGTCGCCTTCTTGCAAGCGAAGCGCAGCCTGCCCACCTGGGTCATCATCTTGGGCATCGTGCTTGCCTGTGCGCTGGGCCACGCAACCGGCGGTTCGGCCAGCACGAGCGACACGACGAATGCCGGCAGCACAGCGGCGCAGAGCGCGACCACCTCATCCGCCCCATCTTCCGCGGTGAAATCCGCGCCCACCGCAACGCCCAAACCCGCCCCCAAGCTGACGACCATTGCATCGTTCAGTGGCACCACGCAGAAAAACACGGCTGATTTCCAGGTGACCGCCGACCAGTGGCAGATCGTGTGGTCATGCCAAGGCGGTGAATTCGGTGGTAATTTCAGCGTCGAGGTCGATAACAGCGATGGCTCGGTGTTCGATCCGCTCGCTGTCAATCAGGTGTGCAATGGTAACATGCACGATACCACGATCGAACGCGGTTCCGGCACTTTCTATCTGAAAGTTGATGCCGATGTGAACTGGCAGATAGCAATCCAGGCGGTGCAATAACGGCCTCATCGTTTTGCCATAGCCCACGTGGTTCATTTCCGCGCTCCCTGTCTCACGCGACCGGGGGCGCGGGTCTTGCTGTGTGAAGGGCATCACTTCTCAGCAAGGCTGAAGGGTGCTACAATGCGGCCACCTGCCGCAGAGGCAGCCATGCATTCGCGCTGAGGAGGGGTAATCCCATGTTTCGTCGGCATCGCGCGGGCGTCTCGCTCGGTCTCATCATCGTCGCGCTGGGCGGCGGCTCATTTGGCTATCTGGTTGGCGCAAATAATCCCAGTGTTATCTTCGGCCTGCAAAATCCCTTCGCCGAGGTCGTTGGCGCGCTGTCGCTGGCAGTGTTTGCCGGCGTGATCTGGTCCATTGGTGAGGCCATTGTCGGCATCGTCGGTGCCGTCGGGCGTGATGCCACGCTGGTACGTTTGGGTGCTTCGCTCATCGGATCGACGATCAGTGTCGTATCATCGGGATTATCGTTGCTGGGCATTCATCTTTTCGGATCAGGCGCGCACAGCATCTTTGCCTATGGCCCGCTGGCCAGTGGCATCGGCGCGGTCGCCCTGGGGGCGCATGCGCTGTTACATCAGATCCACCTCGACAAATTTGAGGGGCGCAGATAGGACCATCGGCCTGAGCGCAACCAGGGCGAAAGATGCTTGACGCCCAGCAATCGCATAGCTATACTAGGCCCGTAAGGCCGCTGGCACCTGAACGGCACAGCGGCGAGCCGGCAGGCTGGCGAAGGAAAATCGAGGTTTTATTGTTCTATGAGGAATCAAGCATCAACGATGGTGGCCCCGCCGCAGGCGCGCGCGCTGGCGGGGTGGCTCACGCCGCAGAATTATGGGGTGATCAGCCTGGCGGTGGTTGGCGTGGTGGCGCTGCTTTCCCCGAATTTCGGCGTGGCGGCCATCGCCGGCGGCATCACCAGTCTGGTGGTCGCGGTGGGCGCGCTGGTCTTTTTGGCTCTTGATAAAGAGCGGGCTGCGCGCGTGATGTGGGCCGTCGCCGCCGTTGTGCTGGTCATCGTAGGCGCGCTGGGGCTGGTTGGTAACACGGCGGCATTTCAACTTTCCATCGCTCAGGACGAAAGTTCCGGCAATTACAGCGGGGCGATCGCGGCGTTGCGCAGCATCGGCAAGGCCCCGCCATATTCCAGCGACCTCGCCCAGGCGTATCTGGATTGGGCACAGCAGGAAGTCAAGGAAAAGGCGTTCGCCGGGGCGGTCACGCATCTGAATTATGTCGTGCAGAATTTCCCCACCTTGCCCCAGGCGGCGGATGCCCAGAATCGGCTGCCCGGCGTATATCTGGCCTGGGCGCAATATGCCACCCAGCAAAATGATCCTGTCACCGCCGGCCAGCAATATGCGATCTTGCTGACGCAATATGCCTCCTCGCCCGAAGCAGCCCAGGCGCATGACGCCGCCGGACCGGCCTTCCTGGCGTGGGGCAATGCCGAGCAGCAGGCGAAATATTATGATGTCGCCTATACGGCTTATCAGCTTGTCGCCCACTACTTTCCCAAGAGCACCGAAGCAGCAGAGGCACACCGGCAGGCGGCAACCGATCTGCTGGCGTGGGCACAAGCGTTGACGGCAGCCCATCGCTATGCCGACGCTGCCGTGCATTACACAGATCTAGCCAAGAACTATGCCGACACACCTGAGGGCAAAACGGCGCAGGGCATCTTGAACAAAGGCGTGCAACTGATTGGCCGCCTTTTGCGCGCCAACGGCGTCAAGCCGGTGATGCCCTTCACCACCGTGCGCCTTTCCAGCCAGTGGACCGTCTCGAACGGCAGTTATGTGGTCGGCGGGCAGCAATATTACGCTGACACCGATTCCAATGGCTACTTCGTCTTTCCCAGTGTGCCGGCAGGGCAATATCTGCTGGAATGGCGCAGCACGTCGGGACCGTTCCTGACGCTGTTCAACGGCACTACGCCGCTGGATGTCGTCACGCTGCGTCCGTTGCAAAACCTGACGCTGCCGCCAATCATCACCAACCAATAAATTGGCGGCAGCCGTGAAGCAGTCCGTCTCGTCGCGGGACCAAAACCTTGCTCACCAGGTTCGTTTCCGCAGGCGCGGACTGCTTCGCCGTCCTGTGCCTTCTCATCCTTCTGTTCGCCCGCTCCCTGATTGTGAGACATTTCGCATTGCGGAATGGATCATTGGATGCTACAGTATAGGGGAGTGAGAGATTGCCGGAAGCATGATTGCGAGAGGTACACACCATGCGGTGCGGGCATTGCGGACGCAAACTGACGGAAGCGGCGCTGGCGCTGGGCTATTGCCCTCATTGTGGCGCGTTGCTGCGCTCAGATGATCAGGTTTCGACCGGGC
>JAJPKG010000134.1 GCA_021323815.1 Pseudomonadota bacterium | reverse complement strand
CTGCCGGCGGCAAGGGCAGGCGGAGGTGGAATGTGGAACCTTCGCCTTCCACACCGGTGCTTTCCACCCAAATGCTGCCGCCCATCGCTTCGGCCAGCACGCGACAGAGATAGAGTCCCAGCCCGTTGCCGATGACGGTGGAAGCAAGATCGCGCGGCAGGCGCACGAAGCGCTGGAACAGCAGGGGAATCTGTTCGGGGGGAATGCCCAGTCCATAGTCGCGCACCACGATCTCGGCCATCCGCCGTTCGGGCGTGCCGCGTCGCCCGCGTCCTGAGCCTTCCTGTCCGTCATGCACCACAAACGCGCTGATCTCGATAGGCGTTCCCGGCGCGGAATATTTGAGCGCATTGGAGATCAAGTTGGTCAAGATCTGTTGCAGGCGTATCTTTTCGCCCCAGATGACAAGGTTCGGGGCGACTTGCAGGCGCAACTCGCGCGCCACCATCTTGGCTTCGCGCGGATCCACCAGCGATGCCGCCGTTTTGATGGCGTCATACACCGACACGGCTTCCGGCGTAATATTCTCCATGCCTTGATCCAGCCGGCGCACATCCAAAATGCTCTCGATGAGTTCTACCAGATTGTCACCCGCCTCATTCGCGTTCTGCACCAGCATAGTGCGCACGTCCGGGTCAAGGGTCTCACCCTTGAGCGAGAGCAATTCGATGTAGCCCTGCATCAGCATCACGGGGTTGCGCAGTTCATGGTTGACGCTGCTGATGAACTGGTCCTTCAGTTCGTCCAGTTTGCGGGCGCGTTCATAGGCCACGCGCACATCGCCGGTTTCGCGCAGGGTGCGGCGATAGCCGCGTGCCAGGGCGAACAGGATGGCCGCCAGCACCCACAGTTCGATGATCAGTGCATACACCGAGATCTGATCTTGGCCACCCGCTTGCAAGACCGCGTGCAAGATCTGATTTGCGGGGTCGTTTTCCAGCACCATGATGAAGACACAAATCAGGAAGGTGACGGCGAAGATCATCCAGGGCAGACCCAGCAACGCCGCGATGGCGATGACGACCGACGCTGGTATGGTTAGCAGTTGCGACAGCAAGGGATTCGGGTTTGCCTCAACAAACAGCACCAGAATCATCACTGTTCCCAGGATGGTGCCGCCGGTAGCCAAGTTTACGTGCCCGCGCCGAGCGGTCACCCATCCCACGCCAAAAAAAGCGGCGCATGACACTACCAACGGCCAATGTTCTCTGGTATGGGTCAATTCAGTGGTAAGAAAGGAAGCGATAAAAATCACCGAGAATAAGACCGCGAAGATCGGCGCGATGACGCGTGTCAGCCGCAAGCGCCGCTCGCGATCATATTCCAGATAGATCTGTCGTTCGCCTTCTGTGATGAAAGCAATTTGAGCCATCGATCACTGATCCTCCTCTGATCGTATGCCTATTCGTCCGACAGTTCCGGTGGCGGCGCTTCCGCAAGGGATTGATACTCGCGTGCCCGCTCTTCCTCACTGATGCGGATGGCTTCTTGGATGACGGTGACCAACGCCGATGGTTTGACCGGCTTCACCAGATAGCGATCCGCACCCGAAGCCAATCCTTCGTAGCGATCTTTCTCTTGTGCCATCGCCGTCAGCATAATCAGGGGGATATGGGTCGTCGAAGGATCGCCGCGCAAGGCGCGCACCAGTTGATGACCATTGAGGCCGGGCATTTTTACGTCAATTACAATGCAATCGGGATGTGCTTCTTGCACGCGCTCCAATCCTTCGATGCCGTTTTCCGCCGTGATGACTTCATAGTTTCCCAAAAGGTGAAAGGAATGGAGCATCAGTTGCAACAGGTTCGGATTATCATCGACAAGCAATACGCGATATTGCCTGCCGGCTGGTGTCGCCATAGAAGCCCCCCTTCGTCTGCTCTCTGGATGGCTATGGCTGCTTGCTGCATGCCATGTGCTAAAAAACTTGCCGCTCGCTGATTGTAGCAGATCTGTCAATGATTTGACAGACTATCAATGGCTCAGATACTGAATAACTAAAATAAAAAACCGCGAACTGAAATGAACACCATCAGACTGAGAGCCTGAGCCATTACCACTATTTCAATTCGCGGTTTGAGCAGAGATGACGCCTATTCCGTCACGAAGTCCCAGATCATACCCTTGCGGTTAAAGATCTTGCCGCAGCCGGAGCAGGTGGCCACTTCATCCGTCCAGGCCAGATCGGCATGGCAGGCGGGGCACCACATGCGAGAGGCCAGCGCATCCCAGGGCGCGGGCGGCGTTGAGGAAGGCGACGCGGCGGGCGCGGCGAATTGCTGCGGCTGCCGCTTGGTCAGCCATAAGAATTGTGCCGGCCCCCACCAGCCGCGCCCCATGGGCTGCGCCACGCGCTCCACCCCATAGACCAGCGGGCGCACGGGGGCGCGCAGCGGGCGCGGCACGGCGCGCTCCCAGCGGCGGAAATTCGCCACGCTGGCGACCAGCACATCATTCCAGCCTTGCTGCCGCACGGTGTCGCGGATCGCGCCCAGGTGATAGTTCCAGAACGGCTCATCTTTCGTGCCCAGCTCGTTCGCCTCGCGGCTGCGCAACTTTTGACCACCGCCCTTGACCACAGCTTTCATCCGTGCCAGCAGGTGGTGCTTGATCGGCACATCCAGCAGCCAGTGCTCGCCGATGACGCGCCCCATCTCTTGCAGCGCGTCTTGCGTCGCGGCCAGGTGATGCAGCACGCGAATCGTCGCGCCCATCTCAAACGCTGCGTCGCGGAACGGCAGGTGATAGATGTTGCCCCGAATCAAGAAGACGCGACCGGCGTTCCTGGGATCGGCCAGCAGGGTGTTTTCCGCGTTGGTCAGGTTCGTCCAGGAATAATCGACCAGCACCACGTGCTGCGCGCGCTGCAATTCGTGCGGCACATTGCGTCCAAAGCCGCCGCCGAGATCGACCATCCACTGCACGGGCGCGGTGCGGCGCAAGGTGCGGCGGATGACACGCGCCTCGGCCCATTGTTCATAGTCGCGCCCCTGCCAGAACGAGCGATAATCATACCCGCCGGCATCATAATTGATCACCGGCACATGCGCGTCAGTCGGCGAAGACATGGTTCGTGTGCTGCTCCCTGAATATCGTTTCATCCGCAAGGGATGTTTCCTGCATCTTCGTACCCGATTATCAAGATATCATGCCGGTTTGTCTAGTTGCACGGGACTTTTGGACGCGACAGACCATGCACCCGGAGATCTAGCCGACAAGTGCTATAATATGCCAATGGATTCGCGCTTGCATTACAGAAAGCCCGTAAAGCCGCTGAGGCTTTAGCCCATACGGATGCAAGGGCAGGCAAAGGCTTGAGCCAGAGGTTGTGTCCTTGACAGGACGGTATTAATATGGTATAATACCAGCATGGATACTGAGGTCAAGAAAATCACGATTCTCGTCCCTGCTGAGATCGTGGAAGCGATGAAACGACTGGCTGAGCAGGAACGGCGCTCTATGAATCAAGAGAT
>JAJPKG010000173.1 GCA_021323815.1 Pseudomonadota bacterium | reverse complement strand
TCGCGGCGAGTTTGAAGAGCGCCTGAAAAAGATCATCGAAGAGATTCGCTCCAGCGGCGACTGCATCATCTTCATTGACGAGGTGCATACGCTCGTCGGTGCTGGTGCTGCCGAAGGCGCGGTCGATGCCGCCAACATCCTGAAACCCGCCCTCTCGCGTGGCGAGTTGCAGTGCATCGGCGCGACCACCCTGGACGAATATCGCAAATATATCGAGAAAGATGCCGCCCTCCAGCGCCGCTTCCAGGAAGTGATTGTCCGCGAGCCGACGGTGGATGAGACGGTGCAGATTCTCAAGGGCATCCGCGAGCGCTATGAGCAGCACCATCGCCTGAAAATCAGCGATGAGGCGCTCAAAGCCGCCGCCGAGATGTCGAATCGCTACATCACGGATCGCTCCCTGCCGGATAAAGCCATCGATCTCATCGACGAGGCTGCCAGCCGCGTGCGCATGCAGATTTCGGTGACGCCGCTGAACCTGAAAGAGGCGCAGAAGGCGCTGGAAGCCGTGCTGCGCGAGAAGGAAGACGCCATCCAGCGCGGCGACTATGAAGCCGCAGCCCTGGCGCGCGACCGTGAGGTGAAACTGCGCGAGCGTATCGGGCGGTTGGAGTCCGGCTGGCAGATGAACCAGGGCAACGAGAAGCCCACCGTGACGGCGGAAGATATCGCCACCATCGTGGCGATGTGGACCGGCATCCCGGTGAAGGCCATCGACCAGGACGAATCCACCCGCTTGCTGGGAATGGAGGACGCGCTGCATAAGCGCATCATCGGCCAAGACGACGCCATCAGCACCATCAGCCGTGCTGTGCGTCGCGCCCGCGCCGGCCTGAAAGATCCGAAACGCCCCATCGGCTCGTTCATGTTCATGGGACCCACCGGCGTCGGCAAGACCGAGCTGGCCAAAGCGCTGGCCGAATTTATGTTCGGCAGCGAAGAGGCGCTCATCAAGATCGACATGTCGGAATTCATGGAACGGCATGCGGCGGCTCGCCTGGTCGGCGCGCCCCCAGGCTATGTCGGCTATGAAGAGGGCGGGCAGCTCACCGAGGCCGTGCGCCGCAAGAGCTACTCCGTCATCCTGCTGGACGAGATCGAGAAGGCGCATCCCGATGTCTTCAACATGCTGTTGCAGATCTTGGAAGACGGCAAGCTCACCGACGCCAAAGGGCGCGTGGTGGACTTCCGCAACACCATCGTCATCATGACGTCGAATATCGGCGCGCAACAGATGACGAAGGGTGCCATCGCCTTCCGGTCCGGCAAAGATGTCGAGCGGCAGAACCAGATGGAATATGAGGCGATGAAAGATCGCGTGCTGACGGAACTCAAGAACAACTTCAAGCCGGAGTTCTTGAACCGCATCGACGCGGTGATCGTCTTCCATCAGCTCGTGCTGGAGCAAATGCGCAGCATCATCGATCTGCTGCTGTCGCGCGTCCGCCGCCAGTTGACGGAACAAGAGATCGAACTGCAAGTGCCGCAGGAAACCAAAGACTTCCTGGTGGAAAAGGGCTTCGATCAGCAATACGGCGCGCGCCCGCTGCGCCGCACCATCCAAAACATGGTGGAAGATCCGCTGGCGGAAGGACTGCTGCAAGGCAGGTTCCGCCCCGGCGATATCGTGGTGGCCGAGATCCGCGACGGTCAGCTGGTGCTTGAACCGCGTGGCCGCGTGCAATCGCTGCCCGCAGGCGAACCCGCGCTCACCGGCGACGGTGACGGCGAGTAAGCGCCAGAGATGAGCCGGGGGCTAAACCCCCGGCTCGGAAACCAGAAGATTATAGCTCAGCCGGTGTTTATCATCAATACATCGCAATGGTACAATTTTAGCAGGAAACGCGAAGACCATAGCCGACCTGAAACCCCAGCTATTGTTCAATGAAAGGCTGTTATTCAAAAGCCATGTTCCGCTTTTTGACATCGGGCGAATCGCATGGTCCGTGTTTGATCGCCACCATCGAGGGCATCCCGGCGAATATGCCGTTCGATAACGCCGCGCTGGATGCCGAGTTGCGGCGGCGGCAGGGTGGCTATGGGCGCGGGGCGCGCATGCGCATGGAGCACGACCGCGCCGAGGTGCTTTCCGGGGTGCGGCACGGCCTGACGCTCGGCTCGCCCATCACCCTGCGCATCGAAAACAAAGATTGGGCGAACTGGCAGGAAAAGATGAGCGCAGCCCCCGTCGCCGAATCGCCTGAAGCCGTCACCCGCGCCCGGCCCGGCCACGCCGATTTCACCGGCGCGCTGAAATATCATCAGCGCGACATTCGCAACGTCATCGAGCGGTCCAGCTCGCGCGAGACGGCAGCGCGAGTGGCGGTCGGCGGCGTGTGCAAGCAACTGCTGGCACAGTTCGGCGCGCAGGTGCATAGCCACGTGCTCAGCATCGGCCCCATCGGCGCGGAATATGCCATGCGCGACCTCATCCCCACAACCTGGGATGATGCCTTCTGGCAGCGCGTGGAAGCCTCGCCGGTGCGGTGCGCTGATCCCGACGTGGCAGCGCGGATGATCGCGCACATCGACTCGATCCGCAAGGCGGGTGACACAGCGGGGGGCGTCTTCGAGGTGGTGGCAACCGGCGTGCCCATCGGCCTGGGCAGCTATAGCCAGTGGGATCGCCGTTTGAACGCGCGACTGGGGATGGCGCTGATGAGCATTCCATCCTGCAAGGGCGTGGAGATCGGGGGTGGGTTCGCCTGCGCCGCGCAGGCCGGCTCGCAGGTGCATGACGTGTTGCGCCATGATGATGAGCGCGGCTGGTGGCATCTCACCAACCATGCCGGCGGCATTGAGGGCGGCATCAGCAACGGCGAACCCATCGTCGCCCGCGTCGCCCTCAAACCGATCCCCACCCTGGCGCATCCACTGCCCTCGGTGGATTTGGCAACCGGCGAGAACATCGAAGCTTCGCGCTATGAGCGCAGCGATGTCTGTGTCGTTCCCGCCGGCGGCGTGGTGGGCGAAGCAATGATGGCTATCGTCCTGGCCGAGGCCTTCCTGGAAAAATATGGCGGCGACAGCCTGGAAGAAGCCAAGGCACACGTCGCCGCCACGCATGAATTGGCTGGCAGATGAGGCTAGCGCGCCAGTTCAGGTTTGTACGACCCGGCAGGGATCTCGAAGGCGATCATCAGCCGGTTCCAGGCGTTGATGGTGGAGATGGCGAAGGTCAAATCCACGAACTCTTGCTCAGAAAACACCTGTCGCACCTGGGCGCGCACCTCTTCGGGGACGGGATGCCCCGCAAGCAGCGTCAGCGTCTCGGTCCACAGCAGGGCGGCGCGCTCGCGTTCCGTGAAAAACGGCGCTTCGCGCCACGCCGCCACCGCGTAGAGTCGCTGCTCTTTTTCGCCCGCTTCCCGCGCATCTTTAGTATGCATATCCAGGCAAAACGCACAGCCGTTAAGCTGCGACGCCCGGATGTCGATCAGATGAATGAGCGACTTCTCGATGCTGCTCTGCCCAAGATAGCTGCCGAGCATTTGCATGCCCTTCACCGCGTCGGGTGCCAGGCGGTTATATTTGATGGCTTGGCCCATCATCACATGCTCCTTTCGCGCTGTGTGGAGTGTTGCGTTCCATATCGTAAAGCGCGAAATGGCCTGCTGCCAAGTCCAATTTGCGCGATCTCAATGGGACCACTTTGCGCTCACGAGGTCCCGCTGAGATCGGCGTTCACCGGCGTTTCGGTCCCGCGCGCCAGAAATTCCAGCACGCGCTCGGCGAACTGGTCGGGGATTTCCATGTGGGGGGAATGGCCTGCGCCTGCAAGCGTCACCAGTTCAGCGCGGGGCATCATGGCGATGCCCGCCTCAGCCGTCTTGAGCGGCACCACGTTGTCTTTCGTCCCCCACAGCACGCGGGTGAAGGTGTGGATGCGCGCCACCTGATCGCGCAGCGTATACTTGACGCCGCTGACGCTCAGGATCTCAGCGAAGGCGCGTGCGCCGCTCTCATGCGTGCCGGGCAGCATCGTCAGCGCATAGACAAAATCAGCCAGGGCGCGCTTGCCCGCCGGTGTTTGGCCAGGAATCGGCACGGAAGCTCCGGCGACGCGGTCAAAGACGGCACGCGGCACCAGGCGCGCCAGCCGCTCGGGTTCGGCGGAAAAATAGAGCCGCATTGGCAAGGGCGAGGTCAGCGAAAAGCCGGCGGCATCTTCCAGCAGCAGGTGATCGATCTTCTCGCCGCGTTCCAGCGCGATGGCAAGCGCCACCATGCCGCCCAGTGAATGCCCGATCAGATCAAACCGATCAAGGCCCAGTGCGTCGAGAACCCCCAGCACGCCGTCGCGCCACCAGGTGATGGCGTCTGCGCCGCTATGGCCGGTGAACGGAGCACGCGACGACACCCCCCAGCCACACATATCAACGGCGATCAGGTGCCGGTGCGGCGCAAGCTGCGGCATGATGGGGTACCAGAGCGCCGCCGCGCTGCCCCGCCCATGAATCATCACCAGCGGCGGCAATTTCGGATTGCCCGCTTCCAGATAATGGACCCGCTCGCCCGCAATCTCTATGTCATGCGCCGTGACCATCACCGGCACAGTCGCCAGCAGCGCCGCTTCGCGCTCGCGCAGCGCGTTCCATTGTGCCTGAGTCGGCAAATCAGCCATCAGCATCGCACCCCCGCAAGACATTTCGCCCCACGTTGTTGCTCTATCCTATACAGGTAGCGCGTGGGGAACCTTTGATGATATGATAACGCAAACGGACCCGAAAACGTTCGGGGGGAGCGTTCAGGTGATTGAGCCATGCACTGTCATGTTGTTTTATTGATGAAGCCGGAATGCCACCTGTGCGAGATCGCGCGGGGCTGGCTGGAAGACTTCGCCGCCGAGCCGGAACAGTACGCTCCCTTTGATCTGGAAGAGATCGACATCCGGCGCGATCCCGCTGTTTTCGAGACCTATCGCTATCGCATTCCGGTCATTCTCATCGACGGGAAGATCGTTGCCGAGGGACGGATGGATGAGGATGCGCATTTCGCCCTGGCCGATGCCCTGGCATTCCAAAAGAGGTAATTCACCATGCAGCCGATATATCACGACGGCATTGCTCCCTGGCGCAGGCAAGTGAGCCGCTATATGACGAGCCGTCTCGCCGCTTTTTCGGACTGGCTGCTGTTGCACTGGCTGGGCGTGCTCAACTGGACGTTGGGGCTAGTGCTCTTGGTGGCGCTGCTGACGCCGGTGCTGGCCTATCTGGGCGTTGAGCCGCTGGCAGGGCAGATCTTCCGCGCCTACCACGCCATCTGCGAACAGATCCCCTCGCATTCGTTCTATATCTTGGGGCATCAGGTGGCGCTGTGCGCGCGCAATTTCTCGCTCTATTTCGCCATCTGGGCGGGAACCATGCTGTTTCGTTTTGCCCGCCGGCACATCCACCCGCTGAAATGGTATTGGCTGGTGCTCTTCCTGCTGCCGATGGCGCTGGACGGCGGCACGCAGATGTTTGGCTGGCGTGAAAGCAATGTCTATCTGCGCGTCATCACGGGCCTGCTCTTCGGTTTCGGCATCTGCTGGTTTGCCCTGCCTTTTGTGCAAGAAGCCATCGACGAAACCGCACCGGTTCGCCCACAGCGCGCCTGATTTTTTCCGGTATCACCCAACGAGCTACCAAATGGAGGCCCAAACCCCCATCTGGTAGCTCGTTGGGCTGGTCTTTCGCTAGCCTTGCACTTGCACGGGAATCGCCAGGCGCTGTATATTCTGCGGGCACTGCTGCTTGGGTGAGCAAACGGGCCGGCTGATGAACACCAGTGCCGTTGTGCCGCTCTGTGTCGCCTTGAAACGGAAGATGCAGCTCTGCACCGACGCATCCGGGAAATCCGACGGCTGCAACTCGGTCAAAATGGTGTTGCTTCCTGAGGGAAACAGCGCGTAGCTGCGCCCGAACGGCAGTTGCAATTCCAGAATTTGCCCAACAGAGACGTGGATCGGTTGCGCGGCATTCGCCCCATGCACTACCACATTCGCGGGGGAGCGCGAGGCCGGCGCAGTGTTGGGGCAACTCGCATTGCCCGCCGCGCCGGCACCGCTGCTGCTGGTGGACGATGGTGCCGTTGATCCGCAAGCCGCCAGTGCCAGGCTGGCCGCCATCACCAGAGCCACCAGCACGCGCCGGGGGGTTATCAACTTCATGAGGTTCCGCTCCTAAGAAATGAATAGATATGGCGTCCGGCTGAAAACAGCCTCTCCTTCTCAGGACGTATGGCATTCCCACTTTGTTCCCGCCAATTTCGGGACCCCTGATGAACCGGCGCGGCTTTGGTTTATCTGCGCCCGCTGAGTGCTGCCATATCCTCTGCGGCAGATGGTGCAGAGGCGTCCTGCAATACTTCTTGAGCAACTGCGGTGCCAGCCGGCGAGCGGAAGAGTGAGATCACACAGACCGACACCACAATGACAGCGGCAGCCACCAGCGTCATCAGCGAAAGCTGCTCCCCTGCCAGCGCCCAGCCCAGAAACACAGCCACCACCGGATTGACATAGGCATAGGTGGAAGCCAGACTCAGCGGCGTGTTGCGCAGTAGCCAAACGTATGCCGTGAAACCCAGCAGCGAGCCAAAGACGATCAGATACGCCAATGCCAGCAGCGCGCTGGTGGTGATCTGTTCAGGACGAATCTGCTGCCACTCGCCGGTCAGCAGGCTGACGATTCCCAGGGAAACGCCGCCGGCCAGCATTTCAATGCCGTTGCCCATCAGCGGCGAGGCCGGCATGGACGCGTTGCGCGCCACGATGGAGCCGGTCGCCCAGCACAGCGACGACAGTGGCACGATCAGCATCGCCCACAGGGGGCCACCCTGCACGCCGCCGGCCAGGATCTGCGGCGCAATCAGCAGCGCCACGCCGCCAAAGCCCAGCAGCAATCCCAGCGCGACGAGCAGGCTGGGGCGCAGGCCATGTGGGCGCAGCCAGTCGATCAGCGCCATCCAGATCGGCGACATCGCCACCAGCAGCGCCGTCAGGCCGGATGGGACGTGGTGCTGTTCCGCCAGCGAAACCAAACCGTTGCCGCCCAGCAACAGCAGCGTTCCCACGATGAAGGCTGCGCGCCAGTTGGCGATGGTGGGATTCGGCACGCCCCGCGCCCGCGTCCAGATATATAAGATCGCGCCAGCCACCAGAAAGCGCACGCTGGCGACGGCGAAGGGGGGCAACGCCACGACGGCGAAATGAATGGCCAGGTAGGTTGATCCCCAAATGATATAGACGAGCAGCAGCGCCAGCAGAACTGCCGCGCGTGAGGGCTTACTCATGATTTTCGCTCTCCGAGGATTCCATGATGGGTAAGGCCGAGCTTTCCTTGAGGGTGGAAAGCACGATGGTGGTGCGGGTGGAACGAATCATGGAGATGGCCCCAAAGCGCTCGCGCAGCATGCGCCCCAGCGCCTCGGTGTCGGCGGCACGCACCTTCACCAGATAGCAATCTTCTCCGGCGATGTGGTGGACTTCCTGCACTTCCGGCATGGCTGCCAGCAATTCACCGGCGGCGTTCGTGTTCAGCCGCTCATCCACGCGCACAAAGACGAACGCCAGCAACCCCAGATCCAACGCTCGCGGGTTCACCCGTGCCGTGTAGCCCTGAATGGTTCCACGTGCTTCCAGCTTGCGCACGCGCTCTAACACCGCCGAGGGGGCCATGCCCACCTGCCGCGCCAAGTCCACATTCGTCACGCGCGCATCCTGCTGAAGAATATTCAGAATAGAGCGGTCAATATCGTCGATCATGCGCAATTCCTCCCATATATAAGAATAATCGACGGGATCAAGGCTCATATCGGGGGATAGAAAAACGAAAGGAAACGGCATAAGCTGTGCCTGAGGTCGGCAAGGCGGGACGAGGCATGCCTCGTCCCTTTGACACTCTGCCTGGGCGAAAGAGGCCGTTTTACCCCGCAGGGGTTTCTGTTCCGAGCCGGGGGGTTCAGCTCCCGGCGTGCGTGCCACATGGTGTCCGTGCTATTTTGCAGAACATCATGAGTCGCCCACGCGCTATGCGGCGTCGCTGGCCGGCATCTGCATCTGCGGCGCGTCCGCGCTGTCGGCGGCAGCATCCGCCCTCAGCAGTTCCGGCGTCAGTTCGGCGGTGTCCGCCAATGCATCGGCGGTGGCCGTCTCTTCGCCCAGCACGTCAGCGGCGTGCTCTTCTACGACCGGCTCCATCACCTCCTCCGCTTCAGGTTCCTCCGTGCTCTCCGCTTCCATCGCGATCTCAGCCTCAGCAGCTTCCTCGCTGGCAGCCTCCGCTGGTTCCTCAGCGACAATCGCCTCAGCAATTGCTTCCTCAGCAGGTGCTTCGGTGCTGGCTGCTTCGGGTTGTTCCTCGGCGGCAATCTCCACAGCCGGCACATCGTCGGCCACTTCGTCAGACAGATCCCCAGCTACAATCGCTTCCGCAGATTCTTCCGCCACAATCGCTTCGGCTGGCTCTTCCGCAGCGGTTTCCTCAGGGGCCGCTTCCGCGATAATTTCCCCACCAGCTTCCTCAGCGTCAGGTTCCTGGGCTGGTTCTTCCGCAACGATTGCGGTGGATGCTTCCTCGGCGGCGGGTTCTTCGGCTTCGAGCGACGCTTTCAGTTCCGCCGTGATTGCCTCGCTCAGGGTGATTTCCTCAGCAACTTCGGCTTCCAGCTGAACTTCTGCTTCAGGAGCGGCTTCCAGTGCGGCCTCGGTTTCAGACGCGATCTCGCCTTCCGCCTTCGGTGCGGATTCCTCGGCTTCAATGTCTATTTCATCGCGTGCCTCGTCGCTGCTCAGCGGGATCAGCTGCACCGGCGCGGCTTTGGGCAGCGTGAGCGTCAGCAGGCCATATTCCAGCCGGGCATGCGCCTGGCGCGCGTCGATGCCGGCGGGCAGATCGACGGCGCGTTCCAGCGTGGCGGTCTGGTGCTCGCGCAGGTGAAACGTTCCCTCGTCGCTCAGGCGGCGCAGGCCGCGAATGGTGATCCGGTTTTCGTGCGCCTGAATGCTGATGTCTTCGGGCTTGATGCCAGGCAATGACGCGAGCAGGACGAAGTGTTCATCCTGCTCGCAGAGATCGACCGCGAATGATTCAGTTGTGGTGTCGCTAAAGGCTCTGCGCTGAGCCATGCCTTCGCCGATGAGGCGATCCAGCACGTCACGCAGCACGGTGAGGCCGCGCAGGGCTTCCTCACGGAAATCGAACGTCATGGGTGTTCTTCTCCATCCTTTGATTGACCTTGATCCGCTTTCCATGCCTTGTCTTGCACGCCGTTCCGGCAGGCCCGCAATGCGTCTCGCTGCCGGATGCGCTGCATTCGCTCGCCTGCTGTGGAGGTTGTGGCGCGCCGCCTGTCCACATCTTCATCTGCTTGAGCCAAATGCATCGCCGGGGATCGCGCATGAGGTGCCGGGCGTGCAGGAGATCCGCCCGCATGGTATAGCACGCCTGCCCCAGCCCGGCACTGGTGGCAGAAGCCGCCAGCGCCGCAGCGATTCAGTCAGGGGGTGCTATACTTTCATGATACAGGCATATACAAGTGGTCTTTTGGCCCGCTGGATCGCGGACCAGCGGTGTTGGCCCCACCCCAGCAGCGATGGAGAGGGGGAATTGACACTAACGGGATCTAACCGCTAGAGGCGACGGTACCTTCCAGTGCCTTTTCTCGGCTGTTAGCGATCTGTGACCGCCCGGCCTTCCACCAGATGCTACAATAAGCCTGAACACGGCAATATTCGCCACCGCAGGAGACAAGCGCGCGTGAGAATCACCTTCGTCGGCCATGCCGGCATCTTCATCGAAACCAGACATGGCAGCATCCTGACTGATCCCTGGTTCAACCCGGCCTATTTCGCGTCGTGGTTCCCCTTCCCCAGCAACGACCATCTGGACCTGTCACTGATCAGCAACCCGACGTATCTGTTTGTCTCGCACATTCACCACGATCACTTCGATCCGGAATTTCTGCGCGAGCACGTCTCGAAAGAGACGACAGTGATCTTGCCGGATTTTCCGATCAAGGCGCTGGAAGACGCATATCGGGCGCTGGGCTTCAAGCATTTCTTGCAGACGAAGAACGGCCAGATGATGGAAGTTGGCGGGCTGAAGCTGGCGGTGATGGCATCCGTCGCACCGACCGATGGGCCGCTGGGCGATTCGGGGTTGATTGTGGATGACGGCGAGACGCGCATCTATAACCAGAACGACTCGCGCCCGGTAGATCTCGATCGGCTGAACGAGTTGGGGCCGTATGACGCGCATTTCGTGCAGTTTTCCGGTGCCATCTGGTATCCGATGGTGTATCAATATCCTGAGAAGATGCTGCGCGCGCTGGGCCAGAAGAAACGGGCGAATGAAATGGCCCGCGCGCTGCGCTACATCGAACAGGTGGGGGCGAGCTTCGTGGTCCCTTCCGCCGGGCCGCCGTGCTTTCTGGATGACCCGCTTTATGGCTTCAATGATTTCGACCGCGACAGCGCCAACACCTTCCCCGACCAGACGGTGTTTCTGGACTATATGGCGGAACACGGCCACCACGAGGGCCGGCTGATGATCCCCGGCTCGGTGATGGAACTGACGCCCGGTCACTGCACCGTAACACATCCCCTGCCGGAAGAACAGGTGCGGGCGATCTTCACCGACAAGAGAAGCTATCTGGCGGCATATCGCGAGCGCGCCAAACCCAAGATCGACGCCATTATGAGCGCGTTGCCGCGCGGGCAGGTGAACATTCCGGCAGAGTTGAAGGCGTGGTTCGAGCCGCTGATGGAGATTGGCGATCTCACCTGCGTCGGCATCAACGGGCGGATTCTGCTGCAAATCGAGCCGCATGAGATTGTGCTGGACTTCCAGCAGCGCAAGGTGTATCCCTGGAATGGCGAGGAGTGGGATTTCCGCTTCCGCTTCGACGCGCCCTTGATCGAATGGCTGATCGTCAATCACGTGGTGGACTGGATCAACGATCTCTTCCTGTCGTGCCGCTTCGAGGCCGAACGCAAGGGAGCCTATAACGAGTACGTCTATAACTTCTTCAAGTGCCTGTCACCGGAGCGGCTGGAATACGCCGAGGGGTATTACGCGGAACAGTCCACCGAGCAGCAGTTATATGAGGTGGCCGGCTATCACGTGCAACGCCGTTGCCCGCACCTGAAGGCGGATCTCGCCCGCTTCGGCCACGTGGATGGGAATATCCTCACCTGCACGCTGCACGGCTGGCAGTTCGAGCTGGACACCGGCAAATGTCTAACTTCCGACGACCGTAAGCTCTATTCGCGCCCAGTGAGCGCCGCTGAACCCGTTGCGGAACTGGTGAAGCCACCGGCGATGCGCTGCAAGCACTGCTGGTACGTGGAAGAGCGCGTGGACGGCAAGCGCAACTCGAAACCGGTGCAGGGGTGAGGATGGGAACACGAAGGCCGCGAAGGTTTTTCATGATGTTCATGGTCTGCGCGTGCGATAATCTTTTTTCCCTGCTGATTGACGCGCCTTGCCCGTCGCGCTACACTGGCAGCAGAAGAACTCTCCTTTAGGGGATGCACGGATGAGTTGGGAACGTGTGCGTGCCGGACTGGTGAGCGGCATCGCGGGCTTCGCGCCGCTGTTACTGGTGATCATCCTCGCACAGATGGGGGTGGTGACGGGTGATGGCGCGGTGACTCTCGTCTTAGTGTCGTTCCCGGTGAGCAATTTACTTGGCGGTGGCCTGGCGGGCTATCTGGCGGGGCAAGGCAAACGACGCCGCCGTGAGTACAAGGTGGTGGTGGGCGCGATCAGCGGGCTGGTGGCCGCGCTGCTGTTCGGCATCATCTTGGAAACGCTCTATCTCATCCGCTCGGCGGGCGCGCAGGGCGACACGCTGGCGGTACATCCCCTTCGCGTCACGGGAGCCATCATGTTGCTGTGCGCGATGATGGTGGCGGTGGCGATGGTGACGACACAACTCACGGCCAAACCGCTGCCCCCGCCGCGCCGCACGCGCAAGATCACGACGCAGATGCCCGCCGTTCCCCCGAACGCTCCCCATGACACGCGCGCGTCGGCACGCTGACCACACAGTCCACCTCAGCACGCTCCAACGGGCACACGGGTCCCATCCTCTGTACAGCGGGCCGCGCCTATGCTACACTCGCTGAGGCGGCGCAGGGTGCCGTCGCAATCATTCCAGATGAGACGGGGACAGGTTATGCAGCAGGGGCAAGGGACGGGCGCGCCCTGGGGACAGATCGACCGGCGACATTTCATCGCACTGGGCGTGCTGGCGGCGGTCGTCGGCATCGTCGCGGCCATCCAGGGCACGGCGGATATCGTGAACGGCTCTTTCGATTCCGATCAGCTACGTTTCTTCTTCCCCGCCGCGCAAAAGATGCTGGACGGGCATCCTTTCCAGATCTATGCCATCCGCGATCCGTTTGGCTACCCGAACTACAATCCGCCCCTCAGCACATTGATCATGGCTCCATTGCTTGCCATCGGTCAGGCGTTTCTGCCCGGCGCGGGGGATTGCGTCGCCAGCGGTTTTAACGCCGCGAACACCGGCGACGTGAGCTGCCGATCGCTGTTGGGCTTCGTCGGCATCGCCTTCATCCCCTTCGTGCTGCTGCTGGGCGCGGCGGCACTGGGCGCGCTGCGGCGGCTGCACCCGACCATGAGCCAGGGGCAGGCGCTGCTTGCCTATGGCCTGATCGTCCTTTCGCCGCTCACCTGGCAAAACTTCACCATCTGGTGGCACTTCGAGCAGCCCATGATGCTGGCGCTTTTCGTCCTGGGCATGACGCAGTTGCAGGCAGAGCGGCCCTATCTGGCGGGCCTGCTGCTGGGGATGGCGGTGATGACGCGCACGACAGCGCTGATCCCGCTGGTGGCGTTGGTGGTGGTGCTGGCGGCACAACGCGCGTGGCCCACGCTGCTGAAAGCGGGCGGCGTCATCGCGGCGGTGGTGGCGGTCGTGCTCGGCCCCTTCTTCATCTTTGACCGCCATGACGCCACCTATTCGCTGCTGACCTGGCGTGGTAGCGCGCCCATCGGCAATTCCATCTGGTCGATCTTCCTCGGCACCCCGCTGGACTCGATTGCCCGCCGGCTGGATGAATATACAGCGATCCTGATCGCGGCGGCGGTGGCTTATCTTGCGGTGCGGCGCTTGGGCGTCTCGGCGTTCCGGCGCGAGATCTATGCCGTGCTGGCCATCGCGGCGTTGCTGGTGCCGATGCTGAGCAAGACCAACTGGCCATATTACTATGCCGAGCCGTTCGTCTTCCTGGTCATCTGGGAATTCGCTACACTGCACGACGCGCCGGTGGGTCTGTGGCGCTGGCCCATCGTTTCCGTCGCCTATCTCTGCGTGGCCATGACGCTGGCGCAATTCATGGGGATGCCGAGCGCCACGCACGGCGGCATTGTCCTGCGGCTGATGGGCTTCATCCAGTTCGCCACCATGCTCGCTTTCGCCATCGTGATCTGGAAGCGCCAGAGCGAGTTGCCTCAGGCGCAGCCGGCAACAGCCGCCGCGCCGCCGCTCGCGCCGCAGATGCGCCCCATGCAGTCCTATGGCCGGCGGGATGGGTGAGGCTCACTTTCCGATGCAAAATTCGCTGAAGATCGCGCCCAGCAGATCGTCGGTGACGCTCTCGCCGGTGATCAATCCCAGGGCGTACACGGCGTCGCGCAGATCTTCAGCGACGAGATCCAGCGGCAGATGATCGCGCAAGGTTTTTTGCGCCGCCGCCAGGGCAGCAGATGCGCCGCGCAATGCTTCCACGTGCCGCGCCCGCGCCACCAACGCCGCGCTCTCGGTCGCCGCATTCCCCAGCGCGGCTGTCACCATCGCTGTCTCCAACTCCGGCAATCCCTCGCCGGTGACAACGGATGTGGCAATGACGGGGACTGATTGTGCAAGCTCCTCCCCAGCAAAGCTGGAAAGGGGAGGGCGTTCGGTGAGGTGAGCGCGTAGCCCTACGCTGACATCTCGCCGAAGTGTCTCCCCGTCTCTACCGAAGGCGGGGAAGGGTGCCAGATCGCTTTTGTTCAGCACCACAATGAGCTTGCGCGCGGTGCTGAAGCCGAGATCGCGCAATTCTTGGGCTATCTGGTGATCTGCCTCGGTAAGCGGCGCGGAGCGATCCAGCACCAGCAGGGCGAGATCGGCATGGCTCAGGGCGTGGCGCGTGCGTTCGATGCCGATGCGCTCGATGGGATCTTCCGTCGCGGTGATGCCGGCGGTATCGATCAGATGAAAGGCCATGCCGCCGATGATGGCGCTTTCTTCGATGGTGTCGCGCGTGGTGCCGGCAATGGGTGTGACAATGGCGCGTTCGACGCGCAGCAGGGAATTCAACAAGCTGGACTTGCCCACATTCGGGCGACCGGTGATGACGCAACGGATGCCCTCGCGGCTGATGCGTCCTTGCTCCGCACCGGCCAGCAGTTCCGCCGTCACGGTTTCGGCTGAAGCGATGAGACTGCTCAGTGCGGCGCGGTCCGGCGGCGGCACTTCATCTTCGGGGAAATCAATGCTGGCCTCGATGGGGGCCAGCGCCCGCAGGACGGCGTCGCGGGCGGTTCGCACGCGCTCGGAAAGCTTCCCTTCCAGTTGGCCAAGCGCCTGGCGCGCGGCTGCATCCGAATTGGCGGCGATAAGATCCGCCACCGCCTCGGCCTGGGCGAGATCGATCCTCCCGTTGAGGAAGGCGCGCAGGGTCATCTCGCCCGGCTCCGCCGCTCGCGCGCCTTGCGCCAGCGCCGCCGCCACGATGCGCCGCAAGACCAGCGGCGAGCCATGCGCGTTGATCTCGATGACATCGTCGCCGGTATAACTATGGGGGGCGCGCATGCCGACAATCAGCCCATCATCCAGCGCCGCGCCATCGGCGGGATCGATCACGGTGCCATAATAGAGCCGTTGCGGGCGCATGGCGCTCGTGCTGCGACGCGCGAACAGCCGCCGGCCAATCTCCCATGCATGTGGACCACTGAGGCGCACAATGCCCACCCCGCCCTGGCCTGGGGGCGTGGCGATGGCGACAATCGTATCGTCCGTCGAGAGTGTCATGACGCTATTTGACCAAAACCTCATCAACCGCGCGCGCTGTGGTGGAGCGCGATGCTGGAATGTCGCCAGCGCGAAAGTGACGCATGCGGCGTCGCACCACCCACACATCGCGCACCATCATGATGGTATCACGAATGGGGCGCACGCGGCTATGGCGTTCATGGTACCAGTCGATGGGGATCTCGGCGACAGCGAAGCCGCAAGCGCGAGCCAGTGCCAGCAATTCCACGTCGAAGCTCAGGCCGTTCAGGCGTTGCGCGGCGCAGAGCGTGCGCGCCACCTCGCGCGTCATGCGCTTGAAACCGCATTGAGTGTCATTGATGCCGGAAAAGAGCAATAGGCGCACCAGCGCATTGAAGATGCGCCCCATCAGGTGCCGATAGGGCGGCTCGCCGAACCGACGCGCGCCGAGAGCTTCGCGCGAGCCGATGATGATGGGTGCGTCGGGGCAGTTGGGGGGCAAAAATCGGCTGATCTGCTCCACCGGCATCGAAAAGTCCGCGTCGCCGAAAAAAATGTAGTTGCCTTGCGCGGCCAGCATGCCCTGGCGCACCGCCGCGCCCTTGCCACGATGCGGGAGCGTAATAACCACCAGTCGCGGCCATTTGGCGATCTGGCGGGCGACGACGCCAAAGGTGCCATCCGTGCTGCCGTCATCCACCACAATGATCTCGGTGGAGGCAAGCCAACCTTGCTTGTCCAGAAAGGCGCGCAGACGCTGGAGGGTGTGCGGCAACCGCTCGGCCTCATTATAGGCGGGGATAACGATGGAAAGCATGATGGGCGTGGCGGAACAGCGCGGCAAGCGTGTCATGTGCGTCATTCCGTCCCCTTCTGCTTGATTCACCCTCAGTGTATCATGCGGCTGAGATGCGCGCAAGGGAATATATCTCGTCGGGCGCGCGAAACAGGGAGCATAGTGTTGGCCCCACTCCCAGCCCCATCCCAGCAGAGATGGAGAGGGGGGCACAAACCGAAGCCATCTGACCACCAGTGCATTCGTTCGTTATACTGATTAGCGAACACCCACGAACCCATACAACCTGTTATTGTGAAAGATGAGATCGATGGTAAGCCACGAGCCACATGAATCCGGTACGCCGACCAAGAAACGTGTTGTGACCTTGCCTCCCACCCCAGCGGCGCAGGGACAAGCACCCCCACCAGCGCAAGACGCGATCCCGCACCGGCAAGTGTGGGGCGGCGCGGCGGCACTCATCGCCGCCATGTTGTTGATCGTGCTGTTCCCGCGCACATTGCATCCGCCGGCCAGCGCCACCACCGGCACAGCCGCGACGGCGACAGCGACGCATGCCGCGCCCACCGCGACAGCCGCGCCCACACCCATCCCCGCCGCGCAGGCATGGGGCGCGCAGGCGGTGCAGTTCCATCCGCTGACCCTGCCGGATGGCAGTCTCTTCATCCCCACCGACAGCGCGCCGGACGGATCGCTGCTGGCGGGCTACACCGCGCAGGCGAACCGCAGCGGGCCATATCGCATCGCCGCCATCACCTTGCCTGGTTTCACGGCGCACCTGATCACCACCCTGCCAGCAGATGCGCCCGCGCCGGTAGTGCGCACCGATGGGCAATTCGTGGCCTGGATCGGCGGGCCGAGCGCGAGCGGCCAACAAGCGCCGGTTCATCAGACTATCGGCTATTCGCGGCTCAACTCCGGGATTGTCGTCGTGTTGTACGACACCAACCAGCTGCGCTATAACCCAGGCGTGATGGCGCTGGTCGATGGTCGCTTCTATTATAGCTTGACCAAAACGCCGAATGTGCTGACGATGATGGATCTGGCGACCGGCAATAGCCAGCGCATCGCGCCGCAAGTGAGCTTCGCATTTGATCATCAGCCGGAGATTCAGGTGAACGGCGTCAACCTGCTCTATTTCCTGGCGGATGGCAGCGCGCACGTCTTCAACCTGCAAACCCAGCAAGATACGGCGCTAGCCAGCTATAGTCCCGGCAGTGGACAGCCCTTGCCGCAACTGAACGACGACGGCGTGTTCTGGGCGCAGGCGGTGACAACCGGCATCCACATCGAGCATCTGGCGCTGGGTGGCGCTTCCACCACCCCCGAACAGGTGGCCGCCATTCCAAACACGGCCAGCCTGACACAACTGGCGGTGAACGACCGGCTGATCGCCTGGAACGATGGAACGAACCTGACGGCGTGGGATCGCTCACACAAGATGCGGGTGGCGCTGCATGCCGCGCCGAAGCAAAGCGGCACCACGCTGCTGGCCCGCGGATCGCTGCTGTGGTTTCTGACGGCGGACACGCATCAGCCCGGCATCGACATCATCGACACCGGGCAATTGGGGTGAATGGGTGGGCAAGGCATGCCTCGCCCCGACAGTTTTATGGCTGGCTCTGCGGATTCTCGGTCTCATCGATATCTGGGTTCAGCGTGGGCGGGTTCGCCGTGCCGGGGCGGTTCGTGCCGCTGCTGCTATCTGGCGGTTCCTGGCATGCGCGTTGCTGAGATCAGCCTTTGTCTAGCTTTTGCGCGATTTTTTGTTTTTCCAGCGCCCGACTAACAACGATGCCAGCTTGCCGCTGCCGAAGATTGCTGCCGCGAGCAGCACTTTTTGCACGTCGCCGCGCATGCGCCCTGGTGGCGATGAGGCATTGGTGGTGGCGTCGCGGCGGTCCACCTCGGCATATTTCGATGGAACAGACGTGTCGCGGTGTTCGTGGCGCTTGTGTTGCAGGGCGTCGCGGTTGTTACGCGTGGTGTTTGCGCCTTCATGGCTCTGCAAATCTTCGGTTTTGGTACCCGCTGTTGGTCCCGCCGCGCCGCGCGTGGAATTGTGAGCCTGCACCTCATGCATGATGCCCACGATGTCGCTAGCCGTCTGGCGCTGCCCGCCGGCCCAGGAGTTGATCTCCATCCCCAGCAACAAGATGAACGCCAGGTAATAGAAAAAGACCAGGATCACGATGGCGAAGCCGGCCACCGAGCCATAGTTGTTGGGCTTTAAGAAGTGCGAAGTGTAGAGCGGGAACAACAACTCATACAGCACCAGCAGCGCGCCCGCGACCAACGCACCGCGCCAGACCTCGCCAGGGCGCACGGGGCGGTTCGGCACCACGATATAGATTGCGCCGAACAGCACCACCGCCGCCAGATAGCCGACGAGCAAGCCCAGCACGGTTGAGAGCACCAGACCCGGACCCTGCGCGGTGGGCAGGCCGATCCAGTGCAGCAGGGTCGAAGACAGCACCGACGCCGCGAAGATCACCGGCACCAGCAGCACGTAGAGCAGGGTCATCGCCAGGGCCATGAGGTTCTGGTGCAGCGCGTCACGCCGGCGCAGGCGAAAGATGATGCCGGAGCAGTTTTCGATGGCGATGAACAGGCGCGAGCCAGTATAGAACGCGCCCAAAATGCCGATGATCAACACCGGCCCGGCGCTGCGGTTCAGGTTATTCATGACGCCAGCGATGACCGTGCGCCCGATGCCAGCGGGCAACGCGCTGGCGATAGAATTTTGCAACTGCAAGGCGGCACTGTGCGAGAACGTCCCCAGTACAAAGCCGGCGACGGCGATGATCACCAGCAACAGGGGAAAGAGCGAAGTCAGGAAGTTGAAGGCCAGCATGTTGGAAAGCTGGCTCACCCAATCATTGCCGACCTTTTTCCAGAAATCCAGGAAGGGTTTCGCGCGCTGTTTCACGTCGGAAACGTCGCGTTGCACGGTCTGGGTGTCGCGTTGCAGCCGGTCGCGCGCGCCGCGATGGTCGCGAGACTGTGCCGTACCGGCATGATGTGCGGTAGCCATATGTCGTGCTCCTTATCCCCTTGCAGGAGGGCGGGCGTCAACTCATTCTCTCCCTCGCCTCAACAGAAATAATGCCATAGCAACGGGTGGCATGCAACCTCAGCCGGAAACTCTGGCACAAGACATGCAGATGAGGGGACGAGCGCATCGACGCTCACACGGCATTCATTTTGGGCAAGGTTTGCCCATCCTCCCATGTGAGGGGTTCCGAAAGGATGAAGAAGACATCATGTTAAACACTCGCAGCACGCATTACTGGTTGTGGACGCTCCTGTTCGGTTTGGTCGCCGGCCTGGCCAAAGGCTTCGGCTCAGAATTCGCCGTTGTCACCGCCACCGGCCTGATCGGACTGCTCACCACCATTCCTGCGCTCAGAAGCTTCGGGCGTATCTATGATCTCATCATTGGCTTGGTGTTCACCGTGCTGGGTGTGCTGGGCATTCTCACCAGCTTCCCGCTGGCGCATAACCTGGGCATCACCGCTTCGGGCTACATCCTGGGCCTGAGCCTGGGCATTCCCTATTCATTGATCCACACTGTGCTGGGACTCACCTCGCTGAATCACGGCATGAAAGCGCCGTCCACACCGGCAACGGTGGCAGTGGCCACTGAGCGCGCCGCGAACGCCGCCTGAACACGACAGCCACGCTTCCCTCTCTCACCACGAGCGTCACAGGATCGTTTCCCATCCTGTGACGCTCGTCATATTGACACTAGCGTGCTTGATCCTTCATACTACGGGCGCGCGTGTCAGAGGTGATGGTTATCTTTGCGTAACCTCTGCATAAAGCTGGTTCGCGCCGCTGCTGCTTACCGGCGTAACCATACACTGCGGCCATGAGAAAGGGATGCTCTGATGCGGATTCTCATCGTCGATGACGATGCTGATATACGCGAAACATTGCGCATGTTCTTGGAAGACGAGCACTATGAAGTCCTGGAAGCCGCTGACGGCGTAGAAGCGCTTGAGCGCGCGCAAGAAAGCGCGGAAGCGCTGGTCATTTTGCTCGATTTCATGATGCCCCGGCTCGACGGCATCGACGTGCTGCGCCGCGCCGCGCAGGATCCGCGTCTGGCACGGCATGCCTATATCATCATGACCGCGTTGCACCGTCCGCCACCCGCGGATATGCCGCTGCTGAACCAGCGCTTGCGCATTGTCCACCTGGCGAAACCCTTTGACCTGGGGCAGTTATCTCAAACCATCGCCGCGTTGGTAACCGGCATGCCAGACTCAGGGCCGGAGGGGACGGCGAGTGAGGGCTAAAAGGTCATCTTCCCTTGCACTGTGGCTTATCATGCAGGTATGATCTGAGTGAGCCAAAAGGACACGTCCGTTCTTTTGTAGTCACAAAGGAGCCTATCATGCAGCCCATCGTATGCCCGCGCTGTAATGGCAAGGGGAAATCGGTACACATCCGCGAGCACGACCGCATCGGCACGCCCTGGTTCGCGTGGCTGGAATGCGCCGCCTGTCATGGCACCGGCTATCAGGTGAATAGCTTTGCCTCGCTTCATGCCAGCATCGCGCCGCTTTACGAGCAGATCGTCACCTTCGCCTCGTGCTTCTCGTTCGATCCATCACCCAAGAAAACATCGGCAAAGCAAGCGAGCCTGGTGATGCGCCTTTGAGAGCGCACCGTCCCTTAACAACACATGCTCTGTTGCTGAACGCGCCATTGCCTGAACTGGCGCGTTCGCGTGTTGTCTCTTTCAGATGCCTCCCCCGCTTTTTCGACAAGGTGACGCGAGATGACCACGTTGGAAGAACGCCGTGATGAAGTTGCTGCCAAACTGGCACGCCTGCGCGCATTGATGGCTGAACGCCGATTGGATGCCGTCATCCTGACCCAGGTCGCTGATCTTGCCTGGATCACTGCCGGAGCCGCCGTCTACGTCAATGAGGCGACCGATCTCGGCACGGCAACGGTCGTCGTCACGCCGGATCGCGCCGTTGTCGTCACCGACGGCATTGAAGCGCCACGCCTGGAAAACGAAGAGGCGCTGGCGGCTCTCGGCTTCGCATTCGCCATCGAACCCTGGTATGCGCGTGGCAACGAGGTGGCGCGTCTGACGGAGCATCTGCGCCTGGGACATGATGGCGCGGGGGACGGCATGGATGTCAGCACCGATCTGCGCGACCTGCGCGCGCAGTTGCAGCCCGGCGAGATCGCGCGCTACCGCGAGGTGTGCCGCCTGGCGGGGGTGGCAATGAACCGCGCGCTGGCGGATGTGCGGCCAGGCATGAAAGAGTTCGATGTTGCCGCTCGCATGGCGGCGGAAAGCCGGGCAGTGGGGGGCGCGCCGATTGTGCTGCTGGTGGCCGCTGACGAGCGCGTGGCACACTACCGGCATCCGTTGCCGACCGAGCAGACCATCCAGCGATACGTCATGGCGGTGCTGTGCCTGCGCAAGTTTGGACTGATCGCTTCGATCACGCGCCTGTTGCACTTCGGCCCGATGCCCGCTGAGTTGCGCGCCAAAGCGGAGGCCGTCGCGCGGGTGGACGCGCAGATGATCCTGGGAACACAGGAAGGCCGCACGCTTGGCGATATGTTTGCGCTGGCCAAAGCGGCATACGCGGCGGAGGGATATCCAGAGGCGATTGAGGAACATCACCAGGGCGGCAGCGCCGCCTATCAGCCGCGCGAGGCGCTGGCGCGCCCCGGCGATCCCACATCCATCCTCGCCGGGCAGGTTTTCGCCTGGAATCCCTCGGTGCGCGGGGTGAAATCCGAAGATACCATCCTGCTAGGGCCAAACGGGGCGGAAATTCTGACCGCCATCGCCGGCTGGCCCGCATGGCCGGTGACGGTGAACAGGCAGAGCATCGACCGCCCGGCGATCAAAGAGGTGTAGCATCCTATGAACGATAGCGAACTGCTAGCGCGTATCAAGGCGCTGGTGGACGAAGAGCACGCGCTGGAAAACGCCGGCGTCACCACCGACGCGGAGCGCGAGCGCCTGAAAGAGCTGGAAGTGGCGCTGGATCAATGCTGGGATCTGCTTCGCCAGCGCCGTGCCCGCCGCGAGTTCGGCCAAAACCCCGATGATGCCGCTCCGCGCCCGCCGGATACGGTGGAACGGTACCAGCAATAGCCTTTTTCTCCCATCAAAGGGCAGAAAGGCTTGACAAATCGCATAAAATATGTATCTATGCGGGGGAATGGAGATGTGGCTCCATTCCCCCTGATTTTTATGCAGGTGCCGCCGCACCGGAGTGCATCATGAGCCGAAGAGACGCCGACAAAGACCTGGAACGACCCCATTTTTACTCGCAATATTGGGTGGCCATCGCCCGCCAATACGCCAAGACCGGCAGCCTGGCTGAGATGCCCGGCGTTGGCGAGATGATGGTCGAAGAGGACGATTACGACGACCTGCCGCCGGCGCGCCCCATCGCCAAAACTGCGACACCTGTCGCGCCCGTTGAGCCGGATCTTGACGATCTGCCTCTGCCGCCCGCGCCGCGCCCTGCGGCCAAGCCGCCCAAGCCGCGCCCGGAAAAGGCGCAGCCCTCGCTCAACTCCTTCGCTGACCTCGCCGCGATCGGCTTTGGCGAGGATCTGGAGATGGAAGAACTGCCTGTCAGCGACGAAGATGACACCGCTTCCGTCATCTCGCGCCTGGGGTCCAATTTCGACGACGATGAGGATCTGGCCGTCGAGCCGGATCAAGAAGAAGCCGCCAGCCTTGAATCGCTCTCAGAAGAAGAAGACTGGGACGATGAAGACGAGGATGAAGAAGATCTCGGCGGCCCGCGCCGCCCCCCGCGCCCCACAAAACCGAACCGTCCGCGCCGCGATCGCGGCTATTGATGTTCGGCTGACACCACCGGCCCCGCAGCGCGTGCTGCGGGGCTTTGTTGTTCAGTAACGGAATATCAACTATGTTTCCAGGTCACGCTGAAGCTGGTGCCACCCGAACTGAGGCTGGACGGGACCGCTTTAGTGACGCCGTTGGCCGCCATTGTGATGGCATCTGGATTCGGGTTGCTGCTGATGGAAACACCGTTGGCCGTGCAACTGGAAAAATTCACCGTGCCGAAGTCGGCCAGGGGCAAAATGCCGCCGGACGATGGCGCTTCAGCGATCCATTCCGCCGATCCCAGGCGGGCTTTGCGCGAATTCTGGCTGGTGGTGAAGGTCCAGCCACGCGAGCTGTGCATGGTCAAAGTAAAGCTGCCGCTGCCGTTGGTGCTCACTTCCGCCGTGAGCGTGTCGCCGGGCGAAACGGGGTATGACGAGGTGGAAAGGTTGACTGACCCTTTGGGATACATCTCCCACCAACCATAGTAAACCGGAGTGCTTCCATTGCAATCGGCGTCGGTGCCCAATTGCTCAACGGTGTTGGTGGTGTCGCCGTCGATGCCTACCCAGAACGAGGAATAAGCCGTTTGCCCATTGGAACAATTGGCGGTGGGTTCCACCCATGTGCCTTTCACATCCGTATATCTGGTGCCGGTGGTGGCATAGCCCGACCAGTTGCTGCTGGTGGAGTTTTTGCCGTCACGCAAGCGCGGATTGCTATGATGGCTGAGAAACGGATTGGCAAGGGTGGTTGGATGTGCGGCGGCGGCATGCTGGACGCCGAAGCCGAAAGCGAATGCCGTGACAACAAGGGCGGCAATGACTGCCCCAGGAACGATGACAAACAACCCTTTGCGCATGAATGGCCCCTTCTTCAGTGAAACGCGCAGGTGGCAAGCATATGGATGAGATGCGTCTCCACCGCGCGCCAACGCGCCGGACCTCATGATGAGGCCGGCGCAAAAAAACGCGCTGATGCACGCGGCGAACTAGAACCCACCGGTGCCATTGGGCGTGCCGAGACCGGTCGGGCCGTCCCATCCCGCTCCGGCGTTGCACAGATCCGTGCCGCACGAACCATTGCTGCCGCTGGTCACGTCGTTCAGGTTGCCGGTGTGACTATAGGGATACGAGCCATAGGTGACGCTGCCCGCGTTGCCGGCCAGGGCATAGACGCTGGCGATGATCGGCGAGGCCACGCTGGTGCCGCCGAAAACGAGCCACCCGCTCAGCCCCTGATAGCTGTAGCTATCATAGACGGAAACGCCGGTGTTGGGGTCGGCTACCGCCGAGACATCAGCGATGGCACGCTTGCTGCAAACGGAAGTGATGTTGCTGACCAGGCTCTGCCACGAAGGCTGCGAATCATATTTGCTGCATCCGCTGCCGGCACCACTCCACGCCGTCTCGCTCCAGCCGCGTGTGTTGTTGGCGCGGGTCAGCGAGGTGCCGCCGACAGCGGTGACATATTGGCTGGCGGCGGGATATTGTGCCCCATAGCCACTGTCGCCGGAACTGGCGGTGATGGCGATGCCGGGATGATTGTAGTAGGCTGAATCATAGCTGGGGTCGCTGCTTGACTCGCTGCCGCCATAGCTGTTGCTGATGGCATTCGCGCCCAGGCTGGCCGCTTCATTGACGGCGGTGCCCAGGTTGGTCAGACTCGCCGAAGACGCTTCCACCAGGATGATATGGCAGTTCGGGCAGATGGCGCTGACCATGTCGAGGTCCAGCGAGATCTCTTGCGCCCAGCCGCCGTTGGCGCGGGGATATTTCGTGCCGCCGGTCTGGTTCACTTTCTTGAAGCAGCCGTTGGCGGTTGTGCAAGGCGGCAAGCCAAACTGCGAGCGATAAACACCGAGGTCGGATTCCGCATTGGGATCGTCGTAGGCATCGACGATGGCCACCGTCTGCCCGCTTCCCGCCGTGCTGCTGGGCAGCGCGTAAGCGGATTGCAGATCAGGGGGATTATAGCCGGAAGGACTGCTGCCATTGGAGCCGACTTTCCCATCAACGCGCACGATGGCGTTACAATGGGCCACGCCAACAGCGGCAGCGCAACTGTGGATAAAGCTGAAAGACGGGCGGGCTTGTTGCGTGCGCGGGGCGGCATTCACATGACCGGTGAATGCCAGGGCTGCGGCGAGGGCGGCGACAGTGACGCCCACGCCTGCGACAGTCAGAACGCGAGGAAGACGCATACTGGGAGGTTTTCCTCTCTTACCGTATTATCTCCGCGTGGTTGGTGGCGGAGCACCCCAGGACTCTATCGCACCCCCATAATGGGGAAGAGCCGGCGCTATGAATGTGAGCGTTCTTTTGTCCGTTCCTTTCCAGTGATATCGGGAGCATCCTTACATCCTGGGAAGGGAGTGATAAGCTGAGCTACGCGGCAATGCGTTGTATCAAGATTAGTTCCACAAACCCGCTTTTTGTTACGCATTTTCGCAGCAATTCGGGAAAATTGATCGAGATTAGGTATGTGCGCACCTATCGCTCGCTGCTGCGCAGTTCGGGCGACGTGGGGCTGAAGGCGCTGATTCAGGCCCATTATCCTCTTCGATTCCTTATTCACCGAATATTTGTTCTAGGCATTTCATCGGGTCAGAATGCCCAGCCTCGCCCCAATTGTTGTCTGTCCCTGTCATCTTGGATATCGGCTGGTACAATAGTAAAGCAATCCATCATCGACTGGCAAGGGGACGACAGTGAGCAAGACGATAGCCATCATCGGGGCGGGCGTGGGGGGAATGGCTGCGGCCATCCACCTGGCGGCGCAGGGATTTCGCGTGCAGATTTTCGAGCGCAACGCCAGCGTGGGCGGCAAGCTGAATCTGCTGGAATGCGACGGCTGGCGTTTCGACACCGGCCCATCACTGCTGACCATGCCCGACGTGGCGCGCGATCTGTTCGCCGTCGCCGGAGCCTCGTTGGATGACGCGCTGGAACTGGTGCCGCTCGATCCCACCTGTCGCTATACGTTTCCTGACGGCATCATCTTCGATACCTCGTCAGAGCAAGAGCGCATGATGGCAACCATCAGCGAATTCAGCGAGCATGATGCCGAACACTTCCCGCGCTTTCTGGACTATGGCCGGCGGGTGTATGAGATCACCGCAGAACCGTTCCTGTTCAACGCGCTGGATGGAATGCCCCAGGTGGGCAGCGCGCTCCTGCGCCGGCTGAACCGCCCGCAAGATCTCGCCCGCGTGCTGTCGCCCATCACGCTGCACCAACTGGTCAAGCGCCATTTTCGCGATCCCCATATGCAGCAGGTCTTTGACCGCTATGCCACCTATAACGGCTCGTCGCCCTATCGCACCCCGGCGGTCTATGCCATCATCCCCTATGTGGAATACCATTTCGGCGTATGGTATCCGCGGGGGGGCTTGTATCGTCTGGCTGAGGCGCTGGTGGATCTGCTGGCGAAAGTCGGCGTAGAGTTGCACCTGAACGCTCCCGTGCGGCGCGTCATCTGCGGCGGGCGGGGCGTGATGGGGATTGAGCTGGTGGAGGGCGGCGACATCCCAGCGGATGCCGTCATCTCAAATGTCGATATCGCCACCACCTATCGCTATCTGGTGCCGGAAGACGCGCGCCCGCGCGCATTCGTCGAACGGCTGGCCTCAATGGAGCCGTCGCTTTCCGGCTTCGTGCTGTTGCTGGGCACGGATTGCCGCTACGACCACCTGCTGCACCACAACATCTATTTCTCGGACAACTATCGCCAGGAATTTTTCGACATCTTCGAGCGCCGCGTGGCCCCGCGCGACCCCACCATCTATGTTTGCGCCACCAGCCGCACGGATGCGACCCAAGCGCCGGATGGCGGCGAAAACCTGTTTGTGCTGGTCAACGCACCCTATCTCAGCGATGATTTCAGCTGGACTGCCGAACGTGAGAACTACCGCGATCTGGTCATCGACAAGCTGGAACGCATGGGCCTGGTGGGTTTGCGCGAGCACATCGTCTTTGAGCGCATCATCACGCCGGAAGACTTGGAAGCGCGTTATGGAGCGCAGCGGGGAGCCATCTATGGTTTCTCGTCCAACAGCCTCTTCGCGCCGTTCGCCCGTCCGCAGAACCGCGCGCCCGATCTGCCAGGCCTCTATTTCGCTGGCGGCAGCGTTCACCCCGGCGGCGGGCTGCCGCTGGTGATGCTTTCCGGCAAGATCGCGGCGGACCTCATCGCCCGCGACCTGGGTGTGAGCTAGCTCACATGTCGCTAAAATTCGTCGCCGGCCTGCCGCAAAATGGAACCCATCTGCGTCTTATGGAATAAGAGGCGTTTTGTTCGTTCATTGTCCAGTCCGCGCAGGCGGGCCTGGTGACCGAAAACCCATAGGCGCGGTTTGAACCGCTGGTTGTTGGTTCGTATGGAATGCGTTGGAAATGCGAGGTGTGCTCTATGCCTGCTCATGTGTTGATTGCCAATGACGATGAAGCGTCGCGCCGCGTGTTGCGCACCGTGCTGGAGCGCGCGGGCTATAGCGTGGAAGAGGCGAACAATCTGGAAACGACGCTGGCGCGGTTGCGCGCTGCCACCTCACCCCTGGTGGTGCTGCTGGATTTCAGTTATGCCCGCTGGAACGGTACGGCGGTCATCAACGCCTCCTCGCGCAATCCGCTCCTGGCCCGGCGTCATGCGTACATCCTGATGTTGTTGCGCGACGAGACCTTCCCTCTGATGACGGCGCAAAACGTCGCGCAGATGCACGTCAAGCTGCTGGCCAAGCCGTTTAATACCGATCACCTGCTGGCTGCCGTGATGGCTGCCGCGCACAAGCTGGACGTGCAGCACGGCGGCACGTTGATTATGACACCACCGCAGGTGGGCGAGCAATCACCCAAATGAAAGAGCGCATGCATGCCGATCTCCACGCGCTGCAACGGCGGGGTGAGCGGTTGCTTTTCAGCAAGAACGACGGCTTGCAGAGCGATGTCCGCGCTCTTTTAGAAAACCGCATCAACCGCCAGCGGCGTCTACGCTTCTTTTAATAATCGCATCAACCGCCGGCTCGATCTAGGGATGCGGGCGAGGTGTCTTGGTCGGCTGCGGACGCGGCGTCGGGTCTGGATGCGGCGTCGCGCCGGGATGTGGCGTGGCAGTCGGGGTGAGGCTGGGAGCCGGCGTCGGCGTATGTCCTTTGCCCGGCTTGGGCGTGGCGGTCGGCGTCAGGTTGGCAGCGGTGGGTGTTGTGCTGGGCTGTCCGGTGGCATTCACTCCTGGCCCGTTGCTCGATGTGGCTGTGGCTGTGGCAACGCCGCCAGAGCCGGCGCTTGCGGCACCGGGGCCGAGCAGTTGCGTTAAGGCTTGTGTGCGGTTAGCACGCGGCGAAGCTGACGCCGGCAGGAAGATGACGCCGACAATGACAAACGAGAGCAGGCCGGCCAGCGCCAATGCGCCCGCCAGCAAGCGCCATTCGCCGGTGCCGCTTTGGGCGTCATAGGCGCGGCGTTGCGCGGCGCGGGCGGCATCTGCGGTGCGCAAGCTCAACAAGCAGAGGATGGGCGCTGAGGCATATACCACGCCCTGCGCCAGCGCGCACAAACCCAGCGCCAGCGCCGAAGCGCCCCAGGACCACCACGCGCCGAGTTGCAATGATTGGCCGGCATGCAGCAACACCAGCACCCCCACACCCCAGCACGCGGCAGCCAGAAAGGTCTCGCTCAGGGTGCTGCGCAGCGCGTGCAGCAGCGCCGCCTTGCCCGCCTTGGGCGTGCGCAAAAAGACGCCGTTGCGGCGCATCACGCCTTGCAAGCAGGCTAGCGCCACCACCCAGCTCAGACTCCAGAGGATGGCCAGCGCGCCCACTGCCTCGCCTAAGGTGCAGCGCCGCGTCGCCCGCAACGCCCACAAGGTGCGCGCGATGCCGACTCCCCAGAAAGCCAATGGCAACAGCGCCAGGGTTGTTCCCAGCACCGGCAAGTGAATAGGGTGGCCCGCGATCAACAGCGCGCCTGTCACCACCAGCAGCGCGGTGAATCCCAGGGTCAGCACGTCGCTGAACCATTGCACGCCGGAAAGCAAATAATGATAGCGTTGTGCCGCCGTCAGGCCGGGGACATCCCACCGTTGCGGATCGCGTCGCGCCCAGGGCAGCAGCGACGGCCAATGCTTGCGTAGGATCTGGATGCCGCCAAAACACCAGCGAAAACGCTGGCGCTTGAGCGCGTCGAACTCCAGCGGCATCATCCCGCGCCCATAGGATTGGTTGACGAAGCGGCCTTCGTAGCCGCGCGCCAGCAGTCGCAGGCTTGCCTCGGCATCCTCGGTGATGCACCATTCATCCCACCCGCCGATGGCTTCCAGCGCAGAGCGGCGAATGAGGCCCATGGTGCCGCCGAAGATGATGGCGTTGCGTTCGGCGCGGCTGGGCATGCTGAGATCGAAGAAATAGCGATAGGCATGATAGCAGGCGCGCTGATAAAACGTGCTGTTGGGGCCATAATCACGATAATCCTGCGGCGTTTGCACAAATGCGACATGTTCGTCATTGAAAAAGCCGATCAGATCGTGCAGATAATTAGGGGCAACAATATAATCCGCGTCAACGATGCCGATGATGTCATATTCCGGCGGCGTGGCAGCCAGCGCATAATTCAACGCGCCCGATTTGAAGCCCGGCCACTGTTCCAGATGCATGAAGACGAAGCCGTAGCGCTCGCACAATGCTGCCAGCGGCTGCCAGACCTCACGCTCTTTGGTGTTGTTATCGACGACAAAGACGGTGTACCGATCGCTGGGGTAATGAAGCTGGGCCAGGGAGTGCAGCGTGGCGGCAACAACCTCAGGCGGCTCTTCATGACAAGGCACATGCAGCGCCACACGCGGCATCGCCCACGCATCCGCTGGGGTGGGCAGCGCGGTTATTTCACCTTCCGCCTGGCGTGGTGGGCGCGCTTCTGGGTAACGCCAGCGGCGACGACAAATGACATCCAGGATCTCGAAGGTATAGGATAATGTGAGGATGAGGGCGACGGCCTGCATCACCAGCAAGGCCAGGCCCAGCACCGCGCCGAGCGGGCTGGCCGGCACCAGCGCTACCACCACCACCGAGACGGCGAAAAATCCGATCCCTGCCAGCAGGGTGAACAACCATGCCGCCTGCCCCGCCGGATTCCACGTGCGGCAGCCTTGCAGGACGAAGATTCCCAGCAGCACGGTGGCGACGATGAAGATTCGCGCCTCGCTCGCTGGCACGCCGATATATGACGCGCCCACGCCGCTTGCCAATGCGAGCGCGCCGATCAGGACCATTCCCCCAAACCAGGCAGGACCGCCCATGTGGCGTCCCGCGACCAGCACCACCAGCGTGGCAAGGACGAACCCGATCATCAAGAACAACAAAGCGTGAAACAGCATGGCTCTGATTCGCTCCTGTGCGTCTGTATCTGGAAGTGTAGGCTTCTGGTGTCGAGCCGGCACGATGCTGCTGATGCTCGCCCCGTTTCTCAGCGCACGATATCCCAAAAGAAAGCGGCGATGATGGTACCGATGGCAAGCGCCAGCAAGCCCTGGCCGAGGGCCGCACGCAAGCGATCATATTCGCCGCGCGCCCCGGCAGGCAGCAAAGCGCCACGATGCGCGCGTTGCCATCGCCGCGCCCGCGCCCCAAAGCGGGCCAGCCCCGCCAGCGCCGCCAGAACGACAAGTGCCCCCAGAATCATCCCACCCAGTCCACCAAGCAGGGCCAGCACCAGCGCATAGCCCGACCAGCGCGCCACGCGCACGCCGCGCAACGGTTGTTCCGGCGTGGGGGGAAAAGATTCTACGACCGCGCGCGCTTTGGGAACGGCGATGATATCGCCATAGTGCAGATCGCGCACGGCATAGGTTTCCAGCGTTTGATCCTGGAATCCCGCGACCAGGGGCACCTCTTCCCATTCGGCAATATCAGAAGTTCGCGAGAACCGCCGTTGATGCTGTGACATGCATCCTCGCTTTTCATTCCCCCTCTCTCGCTTTGCTGGGGAAAGGATTAAGGGATAGAGCCATATGCGTTATCTCACTGAGAATAGTTATCTCCGCTCTCGATGATGTTATGCATGAGCGTCCATTTGGGGGAGGATCTGCTGCAAGGCTCGGACCAGCCTGGCTGGCATATGCCCCCCAAAGCTCTCACACCGCTTGACGTGTCAATGTTTGTACGCTACACTGGCTGCACCAGAAACAAACCAGCACGCTTGATGCGAGGTCGGGGCATGAGCAGATATCACGACGATTCCAGTCGCTATGACGCCTGGGACGACGATGAATATGATGAGTATGACGACGACGGCTACGAC
>JAJPKG010000035.1 GCA_021323815.1 Pseudomonadota bacterium | reverse complement strand
TGGCGAGGCGGAAGGCATGCGGCGAAATGATGTGCTGATCGCTGAACCACAGCGCGCCATCCGGCGTATTCGCGGGAAGCAGCGCATTCACCACATTGTTGCCGGTGGGGTAGCGTTGAAAACGTGTGGGCGACACAACACGGATGGCCGGTGTGATGGTTGTCACGCTTGGCAGCGCGGTGGTGGCATCGGTCGCGGGGCGGTGTCCGAGTTTGGCGAAGATGACAACGCCCAGCACGGCCACGAGCACAGCGGCGACGGGCGCGATGAACCGGCGCCGGCGCGCCACATGCGGCGCGGGCGCAATCTGCGATGAAGCGGCTTGCATCAGAACAAAATCCTCTTGTAGGGGGTAGGGCGAATGGGAAGCGCGACTCCCGGCGGCGAGCGCGCGCAGATGCTCCACCAGGGGCGCGGTGTCGAGCGGGCGTGCGCGCCATTCCGCGCCGAGCGCGGTCAGCCGTTGCTGCACCCAGCGCAAGGCGAGATCCGCCTCCGGTGGCAGATCGTCCCCCAGGTGGTTACGGGTGAATTCATCGCTCATGGCGCATCTCCCTCGCGCGTGGGCGCTGATAGGCTGGCATCGGCTTGCAGACGGTCGCGCAATTGTGCCAGCGCGCGGCGCAATCTTGTGCGCACCGTTGACGGCGGCACCTCCAGCGCCGCGCCGATCTCGCTGGCATCCAGCCCCGCGAAATAGCGCAGCACGACCACCACGCGCAGATCCTCTTCCAGCCGGGCGAGCGCCTGATGCAGATCCAGTGCGCGGGCATGATCGCTGCTGCCGGGATCGCTCCCCGGCAAGGCGAGCTGGCGCGCCAGCTCACCGTCCAGCGAGGCAGTGCGGTTGCGCCGTGTGCCGAAGCGCCCGCTGAGCCAGTTGCGGCACACGTTGACCGTGATGCGCAGCAACCATGCGCGCAGCGCCTCGCGGTCGCGCAGATTGCCCCAGCCCTGCCAGGCGCGCACGCACGCCTCTTGCACGGCGTCTTCGGCCTCTGCCGGCCCCACCAGCACGGCGGCAACGCGCAGCATCTCCGCCAGGTGCGGGGCCACGCCTGCGACGAAGCTCCCATCATCCATTCAAACAACAATCCTTCGGCTTGCAAGCCACAACACATGTGCTATCGATCAAGACAGAATGACCCCCGCTAAGTGTTTCGGGAATGTGGGGAAAAGGACGAACGGCAGCGCAACCTGCGACTCGCGCCCCTGCGGAATGCGATCCGGCGTGGTTATGCTGAGGAAGAACGAACGCGCATGCTGGAAAGGATTCCGCCCTCATGTCACAAACCTCAGTTTTGACGGTGCTGGAACAAGCGATGTGGACCATCGTGCAACTCAGCGGACCACTGCTGTTGGCCGCGCTGGTGGTGGGCGTGGTCATCAGCCTCATTCAGGCGGCGACGCAGATCAACGAGATGACGCTGAGCTACGTGCCCAAGATCATCGCCATCGGTCTGGTGCTGGTCATCGCCGGCCCCTGGATGCTGCAAACGCTGCTCGATTACACCGCGCGCCTTTTCACCGCGCTGCCATCACTGGTGCATTGATGGCCGCTTCAGCGCCGCCGCTGGTGGTCTTTCTGCTGGTCTTCGCGCGCATCAGCAGCACGCTGGCCACCGCGCCGATCTTTGGCGAGCGGGCATTGCCGGTGCCGGTGAAGATCGGCCTCAGCGCGCTCGTCGCCGCCATCTTCACGCCCGCGCAGGCGCAAGCCGCCGGTCCTATCGCGCCGGATGCCCCGACCTTCGTCGTGCTGCTGGGCCAGCAGGTGTTGCTGGGGCTGGCCTTCTCGCTGATCTTCATCGTCATCTTTCGCGCGGGCGAAGCGGCAGGCGAGATCATCGGCCAGCAGATGGGCATCACCCTGGCCGGTTGGGCCAAGCCGGGCGGCGACAGCGAGATGCATGCCGTCGCGCAACTCTATAACGTGGTGGCAGGCTTGATCTTTCTGGCGCTGGACGGCCAGCACTGGGTGTTGTTGAGCCTGGGCGCAAGCCTGAACGCCATGCCGGTGACAAAGGTGGCGCTCACACCGGGGCTGCTGGCGCTGCTGATGCCGCTGGGCGCGTCGGCGGTCGAGTTCGCGCTGGGCCTAGCGCTGCCTCTGCTGGCAACCTCCCTGCTGGCGGATCTCGTTACCGGCCTGCTCAACCGCGCCATGCCCTCGCTGAATATCTTCGTGCTGGGGCTGCCGCTGAAAGTGGCGCTGGTGCTGGCCGGCCTTCTGATCGCCGCGCCCTTCACCGTCGCCTTCATGATGCAAATCATCCGCCAGCTTCCCATGATGGGGCTGTGGCATTAAGGGACGATCGTTATGGCTGAAGGTGGGCAGGAACGCACCGAGGAAGCAACACCCAAACGCCGGCAAGAGGCGCGCAAAAAAGGCCAGGTGGTGCGCAGCGCCGATCTGCCGCCGGCGGCGGGGCTGCTGGTGGCCGTGCTGGCTTTGCGCGTGGCCGGGCCGATGATCTGGGCGCAGTTGCAGGGCATGGTGCAAGGCGATCTGGCGCAGATTGCCCAACCGGATCTTGCACCACAGGCCGCGATGGGGTTGCTGGGGCAAAGCTTGCTGGCGGCACTGCTGGCGATTGCGCCGCTGGTGGGCGCGTTGCTGCTGGGCGGCGTCATCACCGGACTCATCCAGACCGGCTTCGTCTTTTCGGGCCAGGCGCTCAAACCCAAATTTGACAAACTGAATCCATTACATGGAATGAAACGCTTGTTTTCGCCGCGCACCGGCTTTGAGATGGCCAAGATGGCGCTGCGGCTGGGGATCTTCATCGCGGTGGCCGCGACCTCGGTGGGGCAGATCGGCAGCGACGTGTTGCGGCTGGGCGCGACGGGCATGGCCGCCGTGCCGCCATTGCTGGGCAATGCCGCCTTCACGCTGATGCTGCGCCTGGCGCTGGCGGGGGGCATCCTCGCCGGGCTGGATTACGGCTTCCAGCGCTGGCAGTTCAACCGCAACCTGAAGATGACCAAGCAAGAGATCCGCGACGAGATGCGCCAGGCTGAGGGCGATCCGCAGGTGAAGCAGCGCATCCGCCGCTTGCAGCGCCAGCGCGCCAAGCAACGCATGATGCAAGACGTGCCGAAATCGACGGTGGTCATTGCCAACCCCACTCACTTCGCCGTTGCGTTGCGTTACGAATCGGGCAAGATGCGCGCGCCGGTTGTGCTGGCAAAAGGGCGCGACCTGGTGGCGCAGCAGATCAAAGCGCTTGCCGCGCAGCATGGCGTGCCGGTGGTGGAAAACCCGCCCCTGGCCCGCGCGCTCTACGCCGGCGTGCCGCTGGGCCGCGAGATTCCGCTGCATCTTTACCGCGCGGTCGCCGAAGTGCTGGCTTTCGTCTATCGCCTGAAACGCCGCTGGTGACATCACAGTAAAATCGCATCGCAAGCTCATGGGTAATGGGTCCTGATCAGCCGCCGATGCAATGCCGATGCTGTACAATACCAGTATCAAGGAGATCGCCGGATATTTCAGGAGACCGCCGATGGAAGAAACCCTCAACCGGGCATACATTCAGCCGGAAGAGCCGGCAGATAGGGATGCGCCACCGCCGCTGACCCGGCATGGGATTTCCATCGTGCTGCCCGCGTGGAATGAAGAGAGCGTCATCGCCGACACCGTTGCGCGTGTCGTGCAGGCGCTCAGTTGGATGGCCCCCGACTTCGAGATCATCGCCGTGGATGACGGCAGCCACGACCGCACCGGCGCGATCCTGGACGAACTGGCGGCGAGGGACGAGCGCATTCGCGTCATTCATCATGAAGTGAATCGCGGCTATGGCGCGGCGGTGCTTTCCGGCTTCGACGCCGCCGCCAAAGAATTGACCTTTTTCATGGATTCCGATGGGCAGTTCGACATCAACGACATCGCCCTGTTGATCGAACCCTGGGAAGCTGGCGAGGCGGAGGTCATCCTGGGCTATCGCAAGCACCGGCAAGATCCGCCAATGCGCAAGCTGAATGCTTGGGCGTGGAAGCAGCTGGTGAGCCTGCTGTTTGGGCTGCGCGTGCGCGACATCGACTGCGCTTTTAAGTTGATGCCGACTCAGTTGGTGCAGGTGGCTGATGTGCATGCCCAGGGCGCGATGGTCAACACCGAGTTGCTGGCGAAATTCGTTCGGATGAATGTCTGCATGAAGCAAGTGCCGGTCGGGCATTATCCGCGCATGGCGGGCAAAGCAACCGGCGCGAACCTCCGCGTCATTCTGCATGCCTTCCGCGAACTCTTCAAGCTCGCCGGCAAGCTCCGCCGGTGGCATCCCCCCGCAGATTTCCGATACGCGCGCCAGCATGCTTAGCTTTGCGGTTTCTGGCATGCTGTATGATATGCTTGAGTCGAAACATCTCCGTTGCTGGGGGAACTGGTGAACCAATTCACGGTCATCATCGTTGAGCCAAGTCAGATCGTCGCCAACATCATTCGCCGGTCGCTGGAAGAAAGCGGCTATCGCTGTGTGCTGGTGCGCCAACCCGCCGCGTTCGAGGCCGCATTGGGGATGGATGCCCCCATCGGCCTGGTGCTGCTGGATGTGCTGGCGACCATCACCGACAACACCGGCACCGACCGTCCCTTGTGGCAGATCCTCGCGGAGCGCCCGCCGTTGCCGATGCCGGTGCTGTGTTTCACCGGGGCCAACAGCACGCCGACCGACACGCCCCTTTTCAGCGCGCCACGTGAGACCATGCCCATCGCGTCCCCTGCGGATTTCACCGCCGTGACGCGCGTCATCCACAGCTATCTGAGGCTGATGCAGCGCCAGCCGTTGCTGGTCTCCGCGCTGGCGGGCCGGCTGTTACCCTCTATGCGCGGCACCCTGAGCGATTTCAGTTTTGAGAGCCTGTTGCTGTTGGCGCAGATGGGCGACCACAGCGGCACGCTGCTGCTGCGCGACGGGCTACACACCGGCATCATCGCCGTCGAGCAGGGGCGCGTGGTGCATGCGCTGGCGGCGGCCCTCACCCGCAAGGATGCCCTGTTCACCATGTTCAAATGGACCCGCGCGCGTTTCGCCTTTTATCGCGGGCTGGATCTCAATGAGCACAGCATGACCGACAGCACCGAAAATTTGATCCTCGAAGCGAACCGGCT
>JAJPKG010000283.1 GCA_021323815.1 Pseudomonadota bacterium | reverse complement strand
TCGGCACCGGCTATTTTGCCTGGGCCTGGACGGCGGGCACCGGCAACACCGATCTGCTTGCCCCCGGCAGGTGGGACGGCACTCCCTCTGCCTATGGCAGCTACATCCGCGATGCCATGCGCCATCACGGCATTGAGTAACTCCCCCTCATTCCGAAGCCGCTGTGCTATACTGTGGGCGAGAATCACGCGGAGCAGCAAAAAAACGCATGGCAGACAAAACCCCACAACGGATGCAAATCGCCATCGATGGGCTGGTGGCGACCGGCAAAAGCACGGTCGGCGAGCGCGTGGCGCGCCGGCTGGGCATCCTGTATGTTGACACGGGAGTGATGTATCGCGCTGTGACGCTGGTGGTGCTGGAGCGCGGCATCGACATCCACGACAACGATGCCTGTGGGGTGATCGCCGAGCATCTGCCGGTGCGCTTGCTGCCGCCAACGGTGGATGACGGTCGCCAGGTGACGGTGCTGCTGGATGGCAGGGATATCACCTGGGAGATTCGCTCGCCGCAGGTGAATCAGGCGGTGCCGATCGTATCGGCGCATCCGCGCGTGCGGGCGGCGCTGCACGCCTGGCAGCAACGGCTGGCGGCGGAACAAAGCGTGGTGATGGTGGGGCGCGATATTGCGGCTATCGTGCTGCCCGACGCCAACGTGAAGATCATGCTCACCGCCTCGCTGGATGAGCGCGTGCGCCGCCGCGCCGCCGAGATGCGGGCGCGCGATCCCAACACGCCGGTGGATCTGCTGCGCCTGCGGCAAGAGATCGCCGAGCGCGACCGCAACGACAGCCGAAATACTCTGCTCACGCCGGATACGTTGATCATCGACACCGATCACCTGACCATTGATCAGGTGGTGGATCGCATCGTGGAGGTGGCCTATGAGCGCTGCGGATAATGCCTTCGTCCCTGGCTCGCCGGAGCGCCCGGCGTTTTACGAACGGCTGCGCGTGCTGGCGCAGATCGTGTTGCCCGCGCTTTTCGCGCTGGACGTGCAGGGATTAGAAAACATTCCCGCTGAGGGGCCGGTGCTGGTTGCCAGCAACCACCTGAGCTTCTGGGATATCCCCTCGCTCGCCCTGCGCCCACGCCGGCTGTTTCACTATATGGCGAAGTCGGAATATGCCAAAAACGCATTCGCCCGCTGGCTCTTCACGAATCTGGAAGCGTTCTTTGTGGATCGCGGCGAGGGCGACATGGGCGCGATTCGCAATTCGCTGGCGGTCTTGAATGCCGGGCAAGTGCTGGTGATTTATCCCGAAGGCCACCGCAGCGATAACCATGCGATGATTGAGGCGCATGACGGCTTCGCGCTGATCGCTTTCAAGGCGGGCGCGCCGGTTCTGCCGGTGGCGACATGGGGATCAGAGCTGGTGGGCAAGGGCGGGCGCTTCCTGTTTGCGCGGCCTACCATCCACATTCGCTATGGCAAGCCGATCATGCTGGCACCATCGGGCAAGAAGGCCACCCGCGACGATCTGGCCAACGCGACGAATCTGATCATGGGCACCATCGCCAGCATGCTGCCGCCCCAATATCGCGGTGTCTACGCTGAGCAGGCGGAGCGCATCCTGGCTGGGCAAGGGATCGCGCCGGCTGAGATCGAAAGCAAAACCAGTTGACTTTTGCCGCGCAGCATGGTATCCTGTAACTGTACGTTGCGCGTACGGGAGTAGCTCAATTGGCAGAGCACCCGGCTCCAAACCGGGCGGTTGGGGGTTCAAGTCCTCTCTCCCGTGCCAGGCCCCCTCGATGGTGAGGGGGTCTTTTTGTATCGCCGGTGCCGGCGTTATCGTCATGCATCGTTTCCTCGCGCCGCACCGGACGTTGCGCGCGCCCCGCCATCCTGGGCGCAGCTTGGAGCATCGTTTTGGCGCACGATCCTTTCCCCGATGCGGCTTCCGTCGCGCCGGCGACCGCGCCACCGGCGGAACGCCCATCACCGCGTTTCAACCTCGATCTCATCTTTTCGCTTGGCGTCGCCGTGATGTTGGCCGCGCTCATCGCCATTTACACCACCGGCTTTGGCGCGGTGACGCCCATTTCTCAGAGCATCACAGCGCAGGCTGCCGCCACCAACGTGGGGACGGATCCCAGCGACAACGCCGTCAGCCCGCCCGCCGGCACGCCGCTGATCATCCACGTGCGGCAGGACGGCACGGGCGATTTCACCACCATCCAGGCGGCGGTGGATCACGCCGTATCCGGTCAGATCATCCTGATCGCGCCGGGAGTCTATCATGAGGCGGTGCGGGTGAAGGGTGCGGCGAAGTCGCATCTCACCCTGCGCGGCATGGACCGCACCGGCGTCATTCTGGACGGCAATATGGGCAACGGCACTTATCTGCCGGATGGCGTCTACGTCGGCGTGGACGATCACGGGACGCCTGCCAACGATGTCGTGATCGAGAACATGACGGCGCGCTATTACGTCGGCAACGGTTTCTATTGGAACGGCGTGCATGGCTATCGCGGCAGCTACCTGACGGCGTATGACAACGGCGATTACGGCATCTATGCCTTCGCCTCCACGCGCGGGCAGTTTGATCACGACCTGGCGTCCGGCAGTCCAGATTCCGGCATCTACATTGGCCAGTGCTTCCCCTGCGACGCGCTGGTGACGCACGTGATCTCCGAAAACAGCGCGCTGGGCTATTCCGGCACCAACGCCGGGGGCAATCTGGTGCTGCGCGACTCCATCTGGCGCTATAACGGCACGGGCATCGCCCCCAACACGCTCGTCACCGAAAAGCTCTATCCCCAGCACCAGGTGACGATCGTCGATAATCTGGTGTATGCCAACAATAACGAGCAGGTGCCCTTCAAGGCGCTGGAATATCCCCCCTTTGGCAGCGGCATCGTTTCCGCTGGCGGCGTGGATAATTTGATCGCGCAGAACGTGGTTGAGGGCCAGGAAAATTTCGGCATCATGGTTGTAGGCAACATTGATCAATATCCCGACACGGGCGCATATAGCCTGTGGACGCCGCATGGCGTGACGGTGCGCGACAACACCATCACCGGCTCCGGCATCGCGGATCTGGCATTGTTGCTGCCCGCCGGCCCCGACAATTGCTTTTCGGGCAACCACGCCACGCGCACACTGCCTGCGTTGCTGCAACAGACCAACGCCTGCGGCACCATCGGCGCGCGGCTGACCGGCGGCGACCTGGGCGCTTTCATGCAACTCTTCAGCCGCTTCGTCAACGCCAGTTCGTGGTCTAACGCCCGCGCCACCGGATTGCTGACCCGCTGGCAAACCTTCCCCGCGCCGACCGAGGCGCAGCCGGGAATGCCGGGCGACCTCACTGCGCCTGTGCGGCCAATCTTCACCGAATCGTGGACGTCAGGCTCCTATGCGGATCTCGGCATCGCCGATCCGCATGCAACCAATTCGACAAAGGCGGTGGCTTCCGTGGGACTCACTTCATTGTTCGCCATTCTGCTCGGCTTCTATAGCTATCTGCTGCCCATCGCGCTCTATGCCGCCTGGGTCGGCATCGCGCTGTGGGATCTTGCTCGCCGCGATGACATGAAGTCCGGCGCGCGCTACGGCTGGATGGCCGCCGTCGTTGGCATCCCCATCCTTGGTGCTATCGCCTACTACATCCTGGGCAAATCATCCCTCACGCGCGGTTTCCGCTGGATGATGGTCGGCGGCTCGCTGGCGATCTGGCTGGTGGCCACCGGCGTGCTGATGTGGGCTTCTTCGCTTTGAGGAAGGGACATGGAGGGCACGGAAAAAGGACGAGACGCGAAGAACGCGAAGGGAAAAGAACAACACGAAGGAATTTCGGTCATTCCCAGCGCGTGCTATACTCTGGCGTGAGACTACCATCACCGCCAGGGATTTCGGATGCTGCATACCTATCTGCAACGGCTGCGTGCCCTGCAACGCAACGCGCGGCTATTTCTGCTCAGCAACGCGTTGATCAACGTGGCCACCGGGGCGATCAGCCTGCTCTTTGGCATCTTCCTCACACGGCTGGGCTATGGCACGGATTTCCTGAGCGCGTTGCTGGTAGTGGGCATTGTCGGCGCGGGGCTGGGCCTGATTCCGGCGCTGATCCTTGCCAATCATTACAGCATCCGCTCGCTGTTGATCTGGAGCAATCTGATCGGCGGCGTGGCAGTGGCGGCACAGTTTGTTTATCCCCAGGCACCTGTGCAATTGGTCTCCACGTTTTTCGGCGGCGCGTCGGTCTCGATCTACATTGTGCTGACGCCGCCGCTGTTGGCTGCCACCAGCAGCGAGGTGGAACGCGCGCACCTGTTCAGCATCAATGCTGTCGTGGGAAATCTCACCCTGGTGGCGGGATCATTGTTGGGCGGATTCCTGCCGCGCCTGATGGGATCGCCCGCTGTGCTGCATTCTCCGCTGCTCGCCCCGCTGCGCCCTCTGTTGCTGCACGGCGATGTGCTGCCACTGCAACTGAGCATGCTTGTCGCCGGCGTTCTCGCCATCCCCTCGCTGTGGCCCCTATGGCTGATGGATGATGCGGTGGCAAGGGAAGGGCATGGGGCAGCACGGTCGCCGGGGGTTAAACCCCCCGGCTCGGAGCAGAAACCCCTCTGGGCTAGAGTAGAAGAGTGGGTGGTGCAGGCGCGGCGGTGGGTGCGGCCAGAGACGGTGCGGGCGCTGCGTGCATGGCAGGGCACGCGCTTCGCGGCGTATCAGGCGATTTTGGGCTTCGGCGCGGGTCTCTTCCTGACCTATATCAATCTCTATTTCGTCAATCACCTGCGCGTCAGCACGGAACTGTATGGCGTCATCTCGTCGGCCTCGACCATTTTGCTGGCGGTGGCGACGCTGGCCGCGCCGATTCTGTCGGAACGGTTGGGCAGCGTTCGCGGGCCGGTGAGCGCGCAATTGCTCTCGGTGCCGCTGCTGCTGGGGCTGGCGTTCATCACAAACGTGCCGTTTGTGGTGGCACTCTATTTGCTGCGTGGCACGCTGATGAATCTGGGCGGTCCAGCGCTGCAAAGCTTCATCATGAGCATCTTGCCGCCACGCGAGCGCAGCGCCGCCAGCAGCGCCTTCAACGTCGCCTTTCAGGTGACATCGGCGGCGGGCGGCGTCATCAGCGGCTTCCTCATCGCCCGCGCCGGCTATTGGCTGGATTTCACCCTCGCCGCCATCTGCTATTTCACCGCCATGCTGCTGCTGACGCCCTGGTTCGGGCGCGAAAGCCGGCTGTTGCGCGCCGCACATCAACGCCAGGCCCGCGAGGATGCATCCCCGCCTGCACCCTTGCCTGATAGTGCCGCCATCTCATAACCGCCTGATTTTCAGGCATCACGCCGACTGCCCCTTGACGAGCGCTCTTCCAGGGGATATACTATCCCTACAAGCCGAAGTGGCGGAATTGGCAGACGCGATGGTCTCAAACACCATTGGCCGCGAGGTCGTGCGGGTTCAAGTCCCGCCTTCGGCACCCAGCTATTTAAAGACATTGAACTAGACGTAGTTTGGTGTCTTTTGTTTTATCCCCTGATGCCGGTTTTGACAAGGACCGGAACCCGCCGCAAGCCGCCACCCCTTCAGGGCGTGCGGATAGGCGGGTTTCTCGGAGGACGCCCGCCCTTGCGTTCCACATCCATCTATGGTACCATCCGTGCAGGGAACAGAAAGACGTGCAAGAGCCAGTCACCT
>JAJPKG010000285.1 GCA_021323815.1 Pseudomonadota bacterium | reverse complement strand
GCGGGCCGGGCGCGGCTTCGGGGTGGTATTGCACCGAGAAAACGGGCAGATGGCTGTGTGCCAGCCCTTCCACCGAGCCATCCGAGATGTTGCGATGGCTGACACGGAAACCGCTTTCCGCCGGGATGCTGTCGGCATCCACCTGGAAGTTGTGGTTCTGCGAGGTGATGGTCACTTCGCCGGTGTCCAGCTCAATGACCGGATGATTGCAGCCGTGATGGCCGAAGAGCAACCGGCTCGTTTTGCCGCCCGCCGCCAGCCCGACGATCTGGTGACCCAGGCAGATGCCCATCAGCGGAATCTGCCGCGCCATGATCTCGCGGGTCAGCGCGATCAGGTGCGTCACCGTTTCGGGATCGCCGGGACCGTTGGAAAGCAGCACGCCGTCAGGATGCAACGACAGTAGATCGCTCAGCGTGATGTCGTGGGGGACGAGCGTGACGCCCAGACCACGCTCCGCCAGGCACGACGCGATATTCTGCTTGTAGCCGGTGTCAATCAGCACAATGCGCTTGTTCCCTACTGCAACACCCCCACCATTTATCGTTGTAGGGGCGCAATTTATCGCGCCCTGTACTCGCCCCAGCGCGCCATCAGCATTCGACGTGCTGAACTGTGGTGTCAGATCCATGATCTCAGAGACAGAGACCTCATCCACCACGTCAAGCTCAGTGACGGTGCGCACGGCCTGGGCAGCGGCAACGAGCGCGGCGGTGTCAAGTTCCTGATCAGCGGGAACAAGGCGGGCGATGGCGCGTTGTGTGCCATGATCGCGCAGGTGGCGGGTGAGCGCGCGCGTGTCCACTTCTGCGATGCCGGGAATGCCGTTCGTCTTAAGATACTGATCGAGCGAATTGGTGGCATTCCAGTGAGAGAATTCATCGCAATAGTCGCGCACCAGCAGCACCGAAAGCCAGGGGCGGCGTGATTCCTCGGCGACGCGCGCCACGCCGTAGTTGCCGATGAGTGGGAATGTCATGACGACCATCTGCCCGCGATACGAAGGATCAGTGCAGACCTCTTGATAGCCGGTCATGGCGGTGGTGAAAACGACCTCGCCGCGCCGCCCCCGACCGGCGAGGGCTTCCACCGCGCCGAACGCGCGCCCCTCGAAGATCGCGCCGTCAGCCAGCGCCACCACCGCGCGCAATTGTTCCTGTTTCATGTTCTTCGTGCCCTTCTTACCCTTCGCGACCTTCGTGTCTCGTCTTCCTTCGTTCTTGCTCGAAAACAATCTGCCCATTGCAGATGGTCAACTTGACTTGCCCGCGCAGTTCAATTCCTGCTAGCGGCGTGTTGCGCCCCTGCGAGGCGAATTGGCTGGGGTCCACCGTCCAGCGGGCATGCGGATCGATGACGACGACATCGGCGCGCTGCCCTTCGCCCAGCGTGCCGGCGTCAATGCCGAAAGCGCGTGCCGGCGCGACGGTGAGCGCGTGAATCAGCCGCTTCAGCGGCAGGCGATATTCATGCACCAGGGTCATCAGCGCGCCCAGCGCCGTTTCTAGTCCGCTAATGCCAAACGCCGCTTCATCGAAGCAACATTCTTTTTCCACCGCCGAATGCGGCGCGTGATCAGTGGCAATGCAGTCGATGGTGCCATCCAGCAACCCACCGATGAGCGCCTCGGTGTCCGCCAGCGTGCGCAAGGGGGGGTTGACTTTGGCAGCGGTGTTGTAACGGTATCTGCTGGGCGAACCCGCCGAGGGCTGAACCCCCCGGCTCGGAACAGAAACCCCTCCGGGCTGAGCAGATACACCTAACATGCCTTCGCGCTCGGCGGCGACCCAGGCGTGGGTGAGCAGCAGGTGGTGGGGTGTGACCTCGGCGGTGACGCGCACGCCCTGCTCTTTGGCGCGACGCACCAGCTCCACACTGCCCGCGACGCTCAGGTGCGCGGCGTGATAGCGCCCACCGGTCTGGCGCGCCAGTTCCAGATCGCGGGCGAGCATCACGGTTTCGCCGGCGGCGGGCCAGCCGCGCAATCCCAGCCGCGTAGCGATGGGGCCGCCATGCATCACGCCTTTGCCAACGAGATCGGGATCTTCACAGTGGTTGATGACGGGGCGACCGGTGGTGAGGGCATAGGTCAGCGCCAGACGCATGATGCCGCCGTTGCGCACCGGCTTGCCGTCATCTGAGAAGGCAACCGCGCCGCTTTCAGCGAGTTCATGCATCTCGGTGAGCGCCGCGCCTTCCTGGCCGCGCGTGATGGCGGCAATGGGCAGCACGCGCACCGGAGCAGATTGCGCCAGCGCCTTCACCCATTCCAGCACGCCGCGATCGTCAATCACCGGTTGCGTGTTGGGCATGCAACAGATGGTGGTGAAGCCACCGCGCGCCGCTGCCCGCGCCCCGCTCATCACCGTCTCGCGCAGTTCTAAGCCAGGTTCGCGCAGGTGGGCATGCAGGTCCACAAAGCCCGGCGCGATGATATGATCCTCCGGCAGATCGATGGCGCGCGCCACACGACCGGATTCTTCCAGGGCGCGAGCGTGCGCGGCTACCTCGCCCGGCTTGCCGGCAGCGCGAATCTCGCCATCGACAAGCAGCAGATCGCCGGGCAGGTCGATCTCGTTGGCGGGGTCCACCAACCGCCCACCGCGCAACCACAGCGGCTGAGTCATCTCACCAGGCATGGCAGACCTCCTTGAAGGACGAGACGCGAAGGACGCGAAGAAAGCGAAGGGACTCGAAGATTTATGAAAGACCTTGCTGTTAGAACGGCAGGGCGTGCCGTGGGATGAACGGGGCGAGCACAAGGCATCGCCCCTACACGCTGGATGGTGCAGCTGGTGTGTAGGGGCAATCCCTTGTGGTTGCACCCGACCCACATTGTGAACCTTGCCATCACTAAACACCTTTTCCCAAATCTTCGCGTTTCTTCATTACCTTCGTGCTCTTTGCGTCTCGTCCCTTATTTCTTGCCATATGTGACCTCCTGCCCTTGGGGCAAATCGACCGCGCCGGCAGCCCAGGCGAGGACCGCCATGCGCACCGCGACGCCGTTCGCCACCTGACGCTCGATGCGTGATGTCGCGCCATGCGCGATGGCGGGATCGATCTCTATGCCCTCGTTCATCGGGCCGGGGTGCAGCACGGGCAGGTCGGGATAGGGTGCCAGGCGTTCGGGCGTGAGGCCATAATCGCGGCGATATTCGCGCAGCGAGGGCAAGAAACCGCCATCCATCCGCTCTTTTTGCAGGCGCAGCACCATCACCGCGTTGGCGCGTTCCAGCGCGTGGCTGAGATCATATTCGACGCTGACGGCACGGTCGGGGTATGCGGCGGCAAAGGTGGCCGGCAGCAGCGTCGGCGGCCCGCAAAGAATCACTTCCGCGCCCAGGGCCGTCAGCGACCAGCAATTCGAGCGGGCGACGCGGCTGTGCTGGATGTCGCCCACGATGACGATGCGTTTGCCGGCAAAATCGCCCCATTGCTCGCGCAGAGTCAGGGCATCTAATAATGCCTGGGTGGGATGGGCATGCCAGCCGTCGCCGGCATTCACCATTGCCGCACGGCACCATCCGGCGGCGGTTTCTGCCGCGCCGGAAGCGTGGTGGCGCATCACAATGACGCTTGGCCCCATCGCGTCCAGCGTCTTGATGGTGTCGAGCAGCGATTCACCTTTTTCCACGCTGCTGCCCGTCGCGGTCATGTTCGCCACGTCCGCGCCCAGTGCTTTCGCCGCCAGCTCGAATGAGACGCGCGTGCGCGTGCTGTTTTCATAAAACAGGGTAATGACGGATTGCCCGTGCAGCAGATCAAGCTTGCCGTTGGTTTGATGCTGCTCGCGCAGGTGAACGGCGAGATCCAGCATGGCGGTGATGTCGGCGGCGGACCAGCCTTCGAGATCCAGCAAATTGCGACGGTCGCTCATGCCTGCACCTCACCATCTTTTACCAGCAGCACGGCGTCTTGGCCGTGTAATTCCTGCAATTGCACCTGCACCCATTCATCGCTGCCGGTGGGCAGGTTCTTGCCGACATAATCGGCGCGGATGGGCAATTCCCGGTGACCGCGATCCACCAGCACGGCGGCCTGCACGCGAGCGGGGCGACCATAGGTGAAAAGGGCATCCAGCGCGGCACGCAGCGATCTGCCGGTGTAAAGCACATCGTCCACCAGCACAACGGTCTTGCCGGTGATGGGCGCAGGCAATTCGGTTGGCCCCAGCGTGGGAAATGGGCCTTTGTCGCGCACATCGTCGCGGTGCGCGCTGAAATCCAGTCGCCCGACGGGAACAGCACGACCCTCGAACGCTTGGATGAAAGCAGCTAAACGTTCGGCCAGGGGAATACCTTCGGGATAAAGACCAATGAGGATGACGTTTTCCGCGCCGTTGGTGCGCTCAAGGATCTCATGCGCGATGCGGGCGATGGCGCGGCGCATCTCATCGGGATTCAACATGACGCGGGCACGGCGCAAGGTGCCGGTTTTGTCGCGCACATCTCTATAGCGCGGAGCCGAGTGCGGTGAGTTTTGTGCCGCCGGGGAAGGGCGCGGCACGCGTGACGTGGCCATTCCATTCCTTTCTCGCCTCTCTGGACGAAGATTAAAGGATCTATCCCTGCTATTGTAGCACATAGATGCAAGGCATACATGGTACCATGCCGAATATGCTATGCTACACCTAACAGTGGGAGGAAGAAGCAATAGGCATTGATCAGGGCTTTTGCAAATTAGCCAGCAACAAAGGCCACAGCACGTTCGGCAGCAGCGGCAAAGGAGCGCAAAGCGGCGGCGATGTTGCTGACGCCTGCCCGCCGCAAGG
>JAJPKG010000310.1 GCA_021323815.1 Pseudomonadota bacterium | reverse complement strand
TGGAATGAACAGCGTCGCTTGCACCTGCCTCGCGGGGATGTTGATGAAGGCGACGTTGATGCCTGAGCGACCGTGCGCGTCGGTGCCGGGCGTGGCGCTAAAGAGCATGGTGCTGTTGCGGATGACGGTGGTGGCATCACTGCCGAGCATCTGCGCAGCCTGGGTGTCATCCAGCGGGGGCACGACATTCGCGCTCTGTTTGCCCGTCTTAAGGTTGAACTGCAACAGGCGCGGCGAGCGGACGCCACCGACGGACAGATCGGTCAGCACGAACACCGAAGCGTTGTCAGAACTGATCCACAACTGGTGAATGATGGGGTCGGCTTGTGGGTCCGCGCCAGCGGGCAGTTCCAGTTGTTGGACGTAACGTACCTGACCGGTGAGGGCGTCCAGCACGGCAAAGGCGGTGGGCATGCGCCCATCGGCGGCGATGGCGGCTTCAACGATGGTGCGCCCATTCGGGCTGAGCGCTGGGCGAATGTTGGTGCCTGCACCGATGCCCAGTTCGGGCAAAAACGGCGGGCTGGACGATGCCGGCAGCGAATGCACGACGCGCCCGGTGCGCTCGTCGATGGCAATGATTTCACCGAGATCCCATTGAGCATGATGATATGATATCGGGATAAGCTTGACGGTCTCGGCATAAAACAGCCCAGGGCCGACCGGGGCGAGGTGGGTCAGGGCGTTTTGCGAGCGCTGGGTGCTGAGAAAGCGCTCTTGCAGCAGCGGGCGGGCGAAGAGCGCCACGATGACCAGCAACGCGATCACCAGCCCTGAAAGCCCCAACAGGGTGCCCCGATTCGCCAGGTGCAGGTTCAGCGCCATGCGGCGGGCGCGCAGGCGGCCTTGCGAGTCGCGCAGCACGTCTTCGCGCACATCCGCGATGGGCACGTGTTCGATCTCGCGCAGCGAGCCGACTTTCTCGTAGCCGGAGCGCAGATGTTCATAGCGCGCCTGGCATTGCGCGCAGGTGCGCAAGTGCAGTTGCACCAACCGCGCCCGATCGATGGGGAGTTCGCCCTGAATCTCCGCCAGCAGTTCGTCGATTTCAATCGGGCAGTTGATGCGCGCCGTTGATTGAATGGTCGTTTTCATCGCTTTCCCCTTATCCACGCCCACGCCACTCCCGCTCAAGATGATTGATCACTACTACAACGTATTGTCGCGGCAAAACGTGCCTTCGCTAGCCGATCCATCCCGCTCAGCGTTCGTGGGGCGGATCGATGATGTCGCGCTCCAATTTCGGCATGGGCCGTGACGGCGTGCGCAGGCGTTTGGGCGCTTGCGTATCCGCCGGGGATTCCGCCGCGTCATCTGCCGGCGGCGCGGTCAGATCAGCGAGATCCGCCATATCCACCGGCACCGCGTCAGTCTCGGCGGCGTTCGGCGGGAATGCCTCATGCGCGGGCAGCGTCAGCGCGCCGGAAGCCGGGGCGGCAGGCGGCAGCAACACCGTATCTTCCTCAGCAATCGCCGCAGGGTCAATCCGCACGCCGGGGATGGAACTCATGTCGCCGGCATCCAGCCAGGGCGGGCGATGGCGGCTCATGTAATCGTCCCGCGCGGAGGGCGACAAGACCGAGGTGCTGCCCATCGCGCTGGTGATGGGTTGCTGGGGCCGCTCATCCTTTCCTTGCGCCCGCTCGATGGCGATGACGGTTGGCGGCTCGGCAGATGCCGATGTTTCCGCCGGCGGCTCGACCTCGGCCCCTGCTTCACGTTCTGTCGCCGGTTCTGCATCCTCCGCCGCCTGCTCAGACGGCGCTGCACCAGAGATGCTGAATATCTCGTTATCCTCCGTCACCGCTTCATGAGCCGGCGCGGGTGCTTCTGGGGGGACAGCCGCCATGCCTGCCGTCGGCACCTCTTGGGGCACGGCGTTGGTCGCTGTGATTTCTTCGTCTGTTTGTTCGTTGAGCGTAGCAGCCGAGGAAACCGCAGCAAGATCTGTGCCTTGTTGCATGGCAACCCCAGTGGCGGGCGAAGGCACTTGCTCTTCTTCACGCGGTGCCGCGTCCTGTGATTCCTCACTCGCGGTGACATCCGGCACGGTGAGGGGTGCTGCTTCATCCATGACGGATGCTGGCTCGCCTGGCTCCGCAGCAGCGGGTTCTGGTTCCGGAGGAAGCTCAACGGAGAACGCGTCGGAGGTGCCGGCGGGCACGGCGGCCTCGGCCACGGGCGGGGACAGTTCGGTCACGTGCGGCGCTTGCGCGTCCTCGACGGATTCCACCACTGATGCCGGCTGCTCTTCATGGTCCGGCATAGGTTCGGCGCTGAGAGCTTCCACTGCCGTTGCACTCGCAGCAGGAAGATCGGCAGCATCAGGTTCGGGGATGCTCACCGCCTCAGCAGGAATCTCAGTCGCCGCAGGCTCCGCAACGGCCTCCGGCTCGCCGAAACGCGCAGGGTTCACCAGGGTCACATCATCCCACCAGCCTGAGCGTGGCACAGTTGTTGGTTCCGCGCTCTCTGCTGCTGCCGCCGTGTTGTCAACGTTGATATCGCTTGCCGACATGGCTGTTGTCGCTTCCGGCGGCAGCTCTGCATGAGACGGCTGTGGCTCAGCCGGTGGCGCGAATGAACCGACCGGCTCGTCCGAGGCAGATGGCGCTTCCGGTGGCTCGCTGCCGGGAACGAGCGTGGGCGGCATGCCGACCAACACCTCTTCCGGCGGCGGCCCAAAACGCGGCAACTGGCGACCTGAGGGCGAACTGCCCGGCTCAGGGGGACGGATGGCCGTCATATCTTCCGCGCCGGGGGCAGGAACGGTCATCGCCGCATCTGTCACCTGATCAACAGCCTGCGGCGTCGCGCCATAACTGGCGCGTGTCGGCGGCGGCAGTTGCATGGTATCTTGGTCGGGAATGGCCGCGACGGGCGGCGCGGGGATGGTGTCGTGTTCCACCATATCGCTGGTGGCCGCTGCCGTCCAGCCAGCGGTGGACTGCGGAGCAAACGTGCCGGGCGGCACCTCTTCTGGTGAGGTGTCGGGAAGCGGTCCCGTTTCCGGCGCTTCGACATCTGCCTGCGAGAACGGCTGATAGGGCACGCCGCTGTCAAGATCTGACGCGGGCGGAATGTCGGGCGACGGTGGCACAATATCTGCGGGTGGCACTTCACTTGTGCGCAGGGCGCGCAGCCGCTCTTCGGCATCGGCCACGCCCATGCCCTGGCGCACGCTCTGCAAGCCGCGCCGCACCAGTTCGGTCGCATCGGCCAGCCCTTTGCGGGCGCGTTCCACCAGCGGCGAGCTGGGCGTCGCGGTGGTCCTGCTGGGGGGCAACTCCTTCGGTTCCGGCTTCGGTGCCTTCGCTTCGGGCAAAGCCTCGGTGCGCACGCTGTTATAGCGGCTCTGGAAAAGAATCAACGCGCGGGCGATGCGGCGGCGCACGCTGCGCTGGCTGGTGCCGGCCAACGCGGAAAGATCGCGCGTCGGCACTTGTCCCACCACGCCCAGCGCCAGCAATTCGGCGTCGCCTTCCGGCAGCCCGGCCAGCAACAGGCGAATCAATTCGCGCTCGGTTTCAAGCGGCAGTTCTTCCCACGGATCGGCCAGCGCCGTCTCGTGCTGGCGAGCGGCGTTGATCTCGGCCACCTTGAGGCTCATGGTCTCGCTGTCTGCCGGATCGGCATCCACGATGCGGGGCGGTCCAGCCGGCGCGGGCAACTGCACGGATAAGAGCAGGTCTTCGGGGGTTTGGCCACGCTCGCGCACGGCATCCAGCGCCACCAGCACGGCCACGCGCAGCAGCCAGGGACGAATGCTGTAGCCCGACGGCACGCTGGGCATATGCAGCAGGGCGTTTTTGATGGAGATGCGCGTCAGTTCGCGCGCCTCCTCTTCATCGCCGACCAGGTATAAGATCAGACGAAAGACCGGCTGCTGATAGCGCGCCAGCAGCGCCGAAAAAGCGCGCTCCGAGCCGGCGCGGGACTGTTCCACCAGGCGAGCTTCCTGCTCATATTCCGGATTGATCGGATTATCGAAACTTCCCCCATATTGTCGCCACGTCACAGTGCTGCTCCTTCCATCCGGCCTTGTTTGCTGTCCATCATGCTGCGCGCGCACAGCGTGCTTGGGTGTGAGGGAATACCGGGCGTCATATGTCGTATCTCTCGCCTGCATCTGATGGACAAGAGTCGCTTTCTGTCTCTGTTATGGAAAACGTATACCAATACGCTCTGAGTGTTACTGTGGAAAAATGCATAAGGGGCCTGAAGCTTTTCCATAACGTGCCTCATGGTGAATGGAAAAAATGCTGCTTGGCGAGTGAAATTGCTTCCTGCCCCACTGGGTGTGATTCCTCGGCAGATCCGTATTCTGAGTATGACATGCTGTGCCAGGGCTGTCAAGCCAATGTGTCCTTCTTCCTGAGCGCCACAAGTCAGGATGGTCGTTGCGGTTCGTTGGCTAGGCCAAATGGGCAACCAGAGTGACATTGCACAGGCTGAACGGCTATACTGGGTGAGCATCCTGTCAAGCATACCGCTTGCTATCTTCATTTTTAGCGATGTCGCGGCGCGTCATGCCGCCGGAAAGAGACGATTTATGTTGGGGAAAGCGCAAACGTGCGCCATCATCGGCCTGGATGGCGCGCTGGTCGAGGTCGAGGTCGATATCGGGCATGGGCTGCCGGCTTTCACCATTGTCGGCCTGCCGGATTCCGCCGTGAATGAGGCGAAGGAGCGTGTGCGTGTCGCCATCAAAAACTGCGGCTGCGTCTTCCCCATGAAGCGCATCACCGTGAACCTGGCTCCGGCGGATCTGCGCAAGGAAGGTCCGGCCTATGATCTGCCGATCGCGGTCGCCATCCTCATTGCCTCTGAGCAATTGGCAGCGGATACCAGTGATTGCCTGTTTTTAGGCGAATTGAGCCTGGATGGCGCGGTACGACACACGCATGGCATCTTGCCGATGGTAGCGGTGGCGAAGTCCGCCGGCATCAGCACGGTTTTCGTCCCCGCAACGGACGCAATGGAAGCGGCGCTGGTGGATGAGGTGCGCGTCTTTCCGGTGGAGCATCTGGCGCAGTTGGTGGCCCACCTGCGCGGCGACCGCTTGATCGAGCCGTTTGTGCTGACGCCTGAAGCGCTGCTGGCGCAGGAAGCGCCGGTCTATGCTGCCGACATGGCCGATGTGCGCGGCCAGGAGCACGTGAAGCGCGCCATCGAGGTCGCCGCCAGTGGCGCGCACAACATTTTGATGTCTGGGCCACCCGGTTCGGGCAAGACGCTCATCGCTCGCGCCACGCCGTCCATCTTGCCGCCGATGGCCCCCAACGAATCGCTGGAAGTCACCCAGATCTATTCCGTCAGCGGCCTGTTGAATGCCGCCAGCGACGGCCCATTGGTGCGCCAGCGGCCCTTCCGCGCGCCGCATCACACCACCAGCCATGCGGGACTGGTCGGCGGCGGGCGCTGGCCGCGTCCCGGCGAGATCAGCCTGGCGCATCGCGGCGTGCTGTTTCTGGACGAACTGCCGGAATTTGGCCAGAATGTGCTGGAAGTGCTGCGCCAGCCGCTCGAAGATAAATTTGTCACCATCTCGCGGGCGCAGGGCAGCGTCACCTTCCCGGCCAATTTCATGCTCGTCGCGGCGATGAATCCTTGTCCCTGCGGCTATTACTCCGATCCCGCGCGGGAATGCGTCTGCTCGCCCGCCGCCATCGCGCGCTATCAAAAGCGCCTCAGTGGCCCGCTGCTTGATCGCATCGACATCCACGTGGAAGTGCCGCGCGTGGATTACGAGAAGCTGGCCGGGCGCGGCGAGACGGAAAAATCCAGCGACGTGCGCGCCCGCGTCATCGCTGCCCGCGCTCGCCAGGCGGAACGCTTCGCCGGCACGCAGTTGGTCAGCAACGCCGACATGGGGCCGGCGGATATCCGCAAATATTGCGAGCTGGAACCTCAGGCGCAAAACCTGCTGAAAGCAGCCTCGCAGCAATTGCAGCTTTCCGCTCGCGCCTATCATCGCACGCTCAAGCTCGCCCGCACCATCGCAGATCTCGCCGGAGCGGATGCCATCAGCGCAGCGCACGTTGCCGAGGCCATTCAATATCGCCCACGCTTGCAGACTTAACCATTCACGTCTTCCCGCGCCAGCCGTCGCGATTCGCGCCGCTCGCGCGAGGCCAGGCGGTCAAAGGCGCGGTCGATGCCCCCGCGCCCCTGCATGACGGTGGTGAAGCTTGCCAGCCGCTCGGCCACCACATCCGTCGTCAATGCATCAAGCTCGGCGGTGATGGCATCGCTGAGCCAGGCGGTGACGGCGCGGGGACTATCTTCTTTCGTCACCACGCGGCTTGGCCCCAGGCTCATGAAGGCTTCGGGGCGCTGCTCTTGCAAGAATTCATAACGGAAGGCCACCGGAACCACGCGCACGCGCCCCACGCGCTGCGCCAGCCGCGCCGCACCGGAATAGAGATGCAGCGGGCGGCGCTCGTTCGGCACCATCGTCCCCTGCGGAAAGATATACATGCCGCGTTCTGGGTGGCCGCGCAACAGATCGGCGGCGTAATCCAGCGAGGCGACGGCGGCACGGGCATCATCGCGATCCACCCCAAAGACGCCCGCCCAGGTGAAGAAGCGATAGCGTGCCAGATTGCGCTCTTCCATCATCAGATAGGGTTCATGGTGGATGACCTTGCGTGCCAGCACCAGGCACAGATAGCCGTCGAACCAATTGCTGTGATTGGGGCAAAAGATCGTGGGAAGATCCGGTGTTTGGGATACGTTGAGATCGCGGAAGGCAGCAGGCAACGTGGTATGCAGGCTTGGCGATGAGGGATCAGGCGATGCATCCACGCGCCAGCGGGCATGCACCGCGCTGAAATGCTGGGTCACGGCGTTGCGGATCAGGCCCCACACCAGCGCCTCGCCCACGGGATTTTTCGCCGCGCGGATCATGAGTGCTCTCCTGATTAGCCGTCGAGCAACTCGCTGACGAGGCTCTGCCATCCCGGCAGTTGCGCGGAGGTCAGCGTTTGCTGATCGGTGAAGGTGATGGGCGCAGCCGGAGCGGTCCAGACATCAATGGTGCGCGTCTTGGGCCACACCACCCACACTTCCGCCACACCGCCATTGAGGTAAAACTGCGCTTTGGCCGTCAGTTCTGCCCGTGTTTCCGAGGGCGAGGCGACCTCAACAGCGATGAGGGGGGGATCTTTGCCGATGCCGGGATCTGGCGGTGTGTTGGTTGCCGTAACCGCAACGTCAGGAACGAGCATGGTTGACTGTTTAGGATCTCCGGGAAAGGTGAAATCGAAGCCGACGTTTTGCGCGACTCGATACCGTTCACCTTTCGCACGCCAATAGGCTTCTAAGATTCTGCCAATGAATTGGCAGATAAGGCCATGCTGTATTCCAGTTCCCGGCATGCGAATCAACACTCCTCGATAGACTTCATAGCGAAAACCATCATCGGGCAACCGCTCGACATCAGCAGCGGTGAAAGGGGATCCGCCCAGGAGGGGTTGGCCCCACGCGGGATAGGATTGCGATTGAGCATGCATGCGCGTCACCTCACGCGGTCAGATTCCGGCGAAATTCGGCGTGTAGCCGGCGAATCAATTCGCGCCTAAGGGCTACGCCGCAAAGGCGGACTTCGCGGACTAGAGAATATATTTGCTGAGGTCTTCGTTGGCCATGATGTCGCCCAGGCGCGCCTGCACAAAGGCGGCGTCGATGATCACTTCCTGGCCGGCCAGATCAGAGGCGTTGAACGACACGTCTTCCACCACCTTTTCGATGATGGTGTGCAGCCGCCGCGCGCCGATGTTTTCGTGACGCTCGTTCATCTGGCGGGCATAGCGCGCCATCGCATCCAGGCCGTCATCGGTGAAGGTCAGGCGCACGTCTTCGGTCGCCAGCAACTCTTGATATTGGCGTGTCAGCGCGCATGCCGGCTGGCAGAGGATCGCCTTGAAATCGGCCTCGGAAAGCGGCTCAAGCTCCACGCGCAAGGGGAAACGGCCCTGCAATTCCGGGATGAGGTCGGCGGGTTTGTGCTTGTGGAACGCGCCGGCGGCGATCCAGAGGATGTGATCGGTCCGCACCGCGCCATAGCGCGTCATCACCGTCGCGCCCTCGACGATGGGCAACAGATCACGCTGCACGCCCTCGCCGGCGACATCCGGCCCCACATCCAGCTTGGAACCGACGATCTTATCGATTTCATCCAAGAAGACGATGCCGTTTTGCTCCACGCGGCGGATGCTCTCTTCCACCACCTGATCGGTGTCGATGAGCTTTTGCGCTTCTTCGCGCACCAGCAATTGCCGGGCATCCTTCACTGCCATGCGGCGCGTGCGCTTGCGACCACCCAGCCCAGGGGTGAAGAAGCTATGCACCATGTCGCCGCTGTCATCCGGCGTGATGGTGGTCATATATTCCAGCATGGAGTCCAGATTATCGTCCGGCTCGACCTCGATCTCGATGACGCGCTCTTCCAACTGGTGATTCGCCAATGCCTCGGCAATGCGCTTCTTGCGCAGGGCACGCGCTCGCGCGCTCTCGCGTCGTGCCGGGGCGGTCTGCGCCGATCCGTTGGCTGAGGCACTGGTTTTCCCCTGCACGGTGGTGGACCGGCGTGCGCGGGACGTGGATGCAGCGACGGCTTCGACCGGCTCGCTCTCGTCCAGCCCCAGCGATGCCGCGATCTCGCGGGCGTTTTTGGGCGCGAGCAGATAATTCAGGATGCGCTCCTGCGCCTTCACCTCAGCCTGAGTTTGCACCTCGGCCTCGCGCTCCTCTTGCACCAGGCTGACGGCGGCATCCATCAGATCGCGGATGATCGATTCGACATCGCGGCCCACGTAACCGACCTGGGTGAATTTTGTCACCTCGATCTTGAGGAAGGGTGCGTTGACCAGCTTGGCCATGCGACGAGCGATCTCGGTTTTGCCTACGCCGGTCGGGCCGATCATCAGGATGTTTTTGGGCGTGACTTCGGCGCGCAGATCCTCGCTGAGCTTCATGCGGCGCATGCGGTTGCGCAAGGCAACAGCGACGGCGCGTTTGGCGCGGTCTTGCCCGACGATATAGCGATCCAGCTCGCGCACGATCTCTTGTGGTGTGAGATCCTTCATACTCAGTCACGACCTCATAGGGATATAAATGATTGCCTCGTTGGGCGCACGAGCATCCACTCCGCGTGCTTGCCGGAGGCTAAACCCCCCCGGCTCGAAAATGCAAAACCCCCTTCGGGGCTGTTAGAGCGCGATTCATCGCGCTCCTACGATGAGATCCCCGCGCTGATGGTCACCAGCACTAGTTGATCATTCGTATAAATGCACATTTGGGCGGCAATTTCCATCGCGGCGCGGGCGATGCTTTCGGCATCCATTTCGGTATGGCGCAGCAGGGCACGTGCCGCCGCCTGGGCATAGGTGCCGCCGGAGCCGATGGCCGCCACGCCTTCATCCGGTTCAATGACATCGCCGTCGCCGGTGAGGATGAAGATCTGCTCCGCATCCGCTACTAATAATAACGCTTCCAACCGGCGCAAGTATTTGTCAGAGCGCCACTCTTTGCTCAATTCGACGGCGGCGCGGCGCAACTGGCCCTGCGCGCGGTCCAACTGCTGCTCGAAGCGATCAAACAGCGTCAGTGCGTCGGCGGTGGAACCAGCAAAACCGGTGGCGACGGTGCCATTGCGTAAGAGACGCAATTTGCGCGCGGTATGTTTCATCACCACGTCGCCCACCGTCACCTGCCCATCGCCGGCCAGCGCCGTCACGCCGTTGCGCCGGACGGCGAGGATGGTGGTGGCATGCACGTCACGCATCGAGATTTATCCTTCCGCCGCTGATGTCTTGCCGGCGGCGGTGCGGCGCTTCGTTGTGCCGTTGGCACCGGCAGATGTTTTGCGGGCACGGGTGGTGGTCGTCTTTTTCACGGGGCCGCTGGCACCGCTGGCCGCGAGCTTGCGAGCCACCGTCTGGCGCGGCTTTTTCGCCACCGGCGCTTTTGCACGCGCTGTCGTGCTGGCGGCTGCTTCGCCGGTCGCTATCTTGCGTGAGCGCGTGGCGCGCTTGGGCTTGTTGGCATCCTCACCCACCGGGCGATGCCCCACCACCACCGGCTCTTGGCCCTCGCCGAAATGTTCCACCTCTGCGCCGCACACCTGGCACACCGCCTGTTTCGCGCCGTTGCCCAGCGTCAGCAGGCCGTTCGTGCCGCGCTCTTGACGGCATTCGGGGCAGGGCGTGGGAATGGGCCGGTTCCAGGTGGCGAACTCGCAGTTCGGAAAGTTCGCGCAGCCAAAGAAAATTTTGCCGCGCCCGCGCGACTTGCGTTCCACCAGTTCGCCGCCGTCGATGGGGCATTTCACGCCGACTTTGTTGAGCAGCGGCGCTTTATACTCGCACTCTGGGAAGCCGGAACACGAGATGAAGCGTCCGAAACGTCCCTGGCGAATCAGCAACGGCTTGCCGCAGTTCGGGCAGGGTTCGCCAAGCTCTTCGGTCGGCTTCTTGACGAAATCCATCTCCTTTTCGGCCACGCTCAGCGTGGATTTCAATCTCTCATAGAAATCTTTGAGGAAGGCTGTCCACGCCGTCTCGCCCTCTTCGATATCATCCAGCCGTTTTTCCATGTCGGCGGTGAAGTTGACATCCACGATTTCGGGGAAGTGCTTCACCATCAACTCGTTCACCGTCTTGCCCAGCCAGGTGGGAACGAAGCGCCGATCTTGCTGCTCGACATACTGGCGATCTTGAATGGTCGTCACCGTCGGCACATAGGTGCTGGGGCGACCGATGCCGCGCTCTTCCAACTCTTTGATCAAGCTTGCCTCGGTGTAACGCGGCGGCGGCTGGGTGAAGTGCTGCTTGGGATCGAGCTTGCGCAGATCCAGTGTGTCGGCAACGGCCAGCGGCGGCAGTTGCCCGTCTTCCTCTTCATGCGGCCACACGGCGTAAAAGCCCTGAAATTTCAGCACCGAGCCGCTGGCGCGGAAGAGATAATCTCCCGCCGCGATGTCCACCCGCAGCGTGTCGAAGACCGCCGGAGCCATGAAGGCCGCGACGAAGCGCCGCCAGATCAGTTGATAGAGCTTGAACTGATCGGCGTTCAGATGGGGCTTGACCACCTCTGGTGTGAGGGTGGGGTCGGTCGGGCGGATGGCCTCGTGGGCGTCCTGCACGTTTTGTCCGGCTTTCGCCTTCGCCGCGCGCCCCGGTCCCACATATTCCTTGCCCCAGCGGCCCTGAATGTAGGATTTCACGGCGGCTTGCGCTTCGGCGGAGATGCGCGTGGAGTCGGTGCGCATATATGTGATCAACCCCTGGTGACCGCGATCACCCAGTTCCATGCCTTCATAGAGTTCTTGCGCCAGCGACATGGTGCGTTTGGGCTTGAAGCGCAGCCGCACCGAAGCGTCTTGCTGCAACGTGCTGGTGGTGTAAGGCAGATAGGGCTGGCGGCGCACGTCGCGCTGTGTCACCTGCTTCACCACATACTGCGCGCCCTTCAGCTGCGCCAGGATGGCGTCGGCCTCTTGCTGATTGGTGATATGCAGCTTCAGTGCGCGCTCGTGATCTTTCTTTTCCTGCGCGTCAGGGGCAAGATGTTCCGCCGGCGTTTCATCTTCCGGCACGGACTGCTTGTCGTCAAGCCGGGCGATGAGTTGCGCCAGGAAGGCACGCCCGCTGCCGGGTTTTTCCAGCTGCGCCGTGATCGTCCAATATTCTTCCGGCACAAACGCTTCGATCTCGGCCTCGCGCTCGCAGATCAGTCGTAGCGCGACGGACTGCACGCGCCCCGCGCTGGTGTTGCTCTGCACGCGCCGCCACAGCAACGGGCTGATCTTATACCCCACCAGGCGGTCCAGCACACGCCGCGCCTGCTGCGCGTTGAAGAGATTTTCATCGATGTCGCGGGGATTGGCGATGGCTTCTTGCACTGCACGCCTGGTGATCTCGTTGAAAACGGCGCGCTTGGGCTGTTTCAGGCCCAGCTCTTTTTTCAGCGCCCACGCGATGAATTCGCCCTCGCGGTCGGGGTCGGGGGCCAGATAGACGGTCTCGGCCTTTTTGCTGGCCGATTTGAGTTCTTTGATCAAGTTTTCTTTGCGCTCGATCACCGTATAGTTGGGGGCGAAGTTGTGCTTCACATCGACGCCCAGCCCTTTAGGCGGCAGGTCGATGATATGGCCCATCGAGGCGCGCACCTCGAAATCGCTCCCTAAGAATTTTTCAATGGTTTTCGCTTTCGCCGGGGATTCGACGATCACCAGATTTTTTGCCATCGTTCCGCATTACTCCGTATTGCACCGGGTTTGTTGCCCGTGAAACTGTCTCTCGCACTCCGCGCCGCGCCAGGATTGCGTCGCCTTCCCGCAAAGGCCGTGCCTTGAAGCGGGGCTTGGCGTGTTATCCAAACTGAAACAGAGCATAACACGCGCTAACAAGAGTGAAAGTGCTGCATCATGTCCAATCTGACGTATTTCGCGTTGTCAATCATCGATCATATAACACACGAATTGCCATTGCAAGGACTGGCGTCCTAGCCCTAAATGGGATATACTATTAAAAGTAGACCATTCAGCACATAAGCTGGCGAAAAACTTCCCGCCTAGAGGCGTGGTGTTGGCCTGCCAACCGTAGGCGCGCAAATGGATCTTTCCATCAACACCGCCCGCCAGGAGACTCATGCAACACCTTCCACCCGATCTTGTGCCCACCAGTTATGAACTGGATGAAGATCAGAATGTCTTGCGCCTGTCGTGGTCCGACGGGCATGAGAGCATCATCAGCTATGAGGCGCTGCGCCGCGCGTGCCCTTGCGCGTGGTGTGCGGGCGAGGGCAATTTCGCCGGCACCATGACGCCCGACACGCCGCTGACGGCGGAGATGACCACGCTCTATGAACTGGTGATGGTGGGACGCTATGGCCTCACACCCATCTGGGGCGATGGGCACAAAACCGGCATCTATACCTATGAGCGGCTGCGCGCCATGTGCGAGTGTGACGCCTGCCGAGCCGAGCAAGCTGCGTCTGAATAGACGATCCGGGGGACGAAATCCGGCATGATTTTGGATAACACCTTCCGTGTTTTTCCGCAGACAATTTCCGTGTCCTCCGTGATTTCGTCTTCGTCTCTGAACAGAGATACATTTGAGTAGGGAGCATTCGTACCGTGAGCGAGGCAACGCAAACCGCGACGCTGTGGCTGGCGCGCATTCACGTCACCCTGAAACCGGCAGTGGTGGACCCGCAGGGCGATACCATCCTGAGCGCGCTGCACCAGCTCCATTTCAATGATGTGCAGGGCGTGCGCGCGGGCAAATATCTGGAAGTGACGTTGCGCGCCGCCGATGCCGATGCCGCCGCCGCCAGCGTGGACGCGATGTGCAGCACGTTGCTCGCCAATCCGGTCATCGAACGCTATACGTTCGACGTGGAAGTTGCGCCAGAGGACTAGGCGCAGTCAGGGGGCAAGACGATGTCAGCTAAACTACATGATGTGGGCGAGAGCGGCAATACCTATCCGCGGCCCCTCACCAACCGGCCCGACTTCGCGGATGAGCGCATCGCGCAGCGCTTCGTCATGCCCGAATATTCCTGGGAGCGCCTGCCAACGTCGGCCAAGCAGCACGTGCGCCTGATGGTGCGCCGCTCGCAAGGCCAGCGCCGGGCGCGGCTGGTCGCCATCCTCTTCGCTCTGGTGCTGCTGCTGGCCATCATCGCTGGCGTGGCACTCTATGTTTATGGCTGGCATATCCCTTTCCCCGGCAAATAGTCTTCCTCCCTCACGTTTGCGCCGAACAGTCCGCTGCCGGGAATATCTCGACTGTCCTATCCAGCAGGGCTTTTGCAAATTAGCCAGCAACAAAGGCCACAGCACGTTCGGCAGCAGCGGCAAAGGAGCGCAAAGCGGCGGCGATGTTGCTGACGCCTGCCCGCCGCAAGG
>JAJPKG010000402.1 GCA_021323815.1 Pseudomonadota bacterium | reverse complement strand
GATTCGCGCCGATCTGCGGGCGGCAAAACAGTATGCTTTCGCTGATCGGTTGCGCGATGCGCTCACCGCAAACGGCATCGTCGTGGAAGACACGCCTGATGGCGCGCGCTGGCACGTGGACGAGGGGGAATAACACTCGGCTTCCGCACCGGCGGCGGGCGAGGCACGCCATCGCCCCTCCATTGTGGCCGATAGGCGCGCACATTGATCGTTCAATCAATCCCGCCGGCTCAATGCAGCGTCGTCAGATGTCTCACCGCCGCCACCAGCGTTTCGGCGTTGGGCAGCACCGCCGTTTCCAGTTCGGGGCTGGCGGGAGTGGGCAGGCTCAGCGCGCCCACCCGCAAAACCGGGCCGGCGAGGTCGTCGAAGCAGACCTCGGAAATGAAGGCGGCCAGTTCCGCGCCGAAGCCGCCAAAGCGCACATCTTCATGGAAGACGACAGCGCGGGTGGTCTTATGGACAGACGCGGCGATGGTGGTGAAGTCCAGGGGTTGCAGGGTGCGCACGTCCACCACCTCAAGCTCGATGCCGTCGCCCGCCAGCACCTCCGCTGCCGCCAGCGATTCCACGACCATTGCGCCATAGGTGATGACGCTGGCATCACTGCCTTCACGCCGCACGACGGCCCGGCCCAGCGGCACAAGGTAATCCCCGTCCGGCACCTCGCCCGGCGGCTCGTGATAGAGCCGTTTCGGCTCCAGAAAGATCACGGGGTCGCCGTCGCGGATGGCGGCTTTGAGCAGGCCCTTTGTGTCTGCGGGATTCGAGGGGATGACCACTTTCAGCCCCGGCACGTGGGCGAAAAACGCCTCGACGTTCTGGGTGTGGTCCGGCCCGCCGCCACCGCCGCCATATGGAGCACGCACGACGATGGGGCAGGACCATTCCCCCTGCGAGCGATAGCGCACTTTGGCAGCTTCATTCACCAGTTGGCTCATGGCGGCAAACAGGTAATCCGCGAACTGCACCTCGGCGACGGGGCGCAGGCCGGCCAGTGCCGCGCCGATGGCGATGCCCACCGTGCCGTTTTCCGTCAGGGGCATATCCCACACGCGGGCCGGCCCAAATTCGCGCCGCAGCCCTTGCGTGGCGTTGAAGATGCCGCCCGCCGCGCCGATATCTTCGCCCAGCAGCACCACGCGCTCATCCCGCGCCATCTCTTCGCGCAGGCCGTCGTGCAAAGCTCGGATCATCGTTTGTTGCGCCATGTGCAGCTCAACGCTCCTTCCCGCCGTCAGCGGGATTCGTGGGTGATGGTGATGCGCTGTCCGGCGCGAAGAGGTGTTCGCCCACCGTCGCGGGGTCAGGCAGTGGCGCGGCCAGGGCAGCCTTCAACGCGGCATCCAGACCGGCGGCAAGGTCGGCGCGCATCTGGGCATCCGCTTCCGGGCTGAGGTCGCCGCGCGAGATGAGATAGACGCGCAACTGCTCAACGGGATCGTGCGGGTCGGGCATCGATCCCGCTGGCCCCAGGCGCGGCACAATGACTTCCAGCAGCGTTGGTCCCAGTCCCGATCGCGCCCGCATGAACGCCTCGCGCGCTGCGCCGATGACCGCCAGCACGTCGCTGCCGTCCACGATCACCCCCGGCATGCCATAGCCTGCCGCCCGGTCGGCCACGTGCGCCACGCTCATCTGCGCAGATTGCGGGGTGGAAAGCGCGATGCCGTTATTTTCACAGACGAAGATGACCGGCAAATGGTGCAATCCAGCGAAATTGAGCGCTTCGTGGAAATCGCCCTCGCTGGTCGCGCCCTCGCCAAAGAAGGTGACGGCGACGGCGTTTTCATGGCGCAGCTTGGCGGCGAAGGCGATGCCCGCCGCGTGCAGGGTTTGCGTGGCCACCAGACCAGACGCGCTCACCACGCGCAGGGCGCGGCTGTTCCATTGCGCGGGTCGCATGCGCCCGCCGCTGATGGGGTCGGTGGCGCGGCTGAGTTGGTTGAGGAAAATCGCTTCGGGGGGCATGCCGATGGCGAGCAGCGCGGCGAGATCGCGATAATAGGGGAGAATGTAGTCTAGGCCGACGTTCAGGGGTTCCACGCACCCCACCTGCGCGGCTTCGTGGCCCCGGCAACTGGCACCGCCGGCGGCATAGCCCTGGGCGCGCAGCTCCGCCAGGCGTTCGTCCACCAGCCGAGCGCGCAGCATGTTGCGATAGGCGCGCAACAGGTCATCTGCTTGCAGATCCAGGGTGATGCGGCGCGCGTCCAGGCGCGCAAAGCGCATGCGCTCATCGTCTTGCCTGCGCACCAGCGGATGCCCTCCCTGCCTCAGCGGTGGCCGATCATGCGCTGCTCGAACCCGCGCACGGCTTTATCCAGCGTGGACGCTTCGCGCGTGAAGTCGCGTTCCAGCAGCTTTGCCAGATAGATGCCGCCACGCGTGGCCTCGATGACCGCCAGGGTGAGCGCGCTGGCATAGGCGACGACGATCCCGAACGCGGCAGCCAGCAGGTGCGTCATCGGCGGGCCGGGGAACTGATGAGTGAGCGCCGCGCTGGCTCCTTCCACCGCGCCCGCGCCAAGCACGCCGGCGACAGGGATGGAAAGGAAGATGGCCCGCACCGCCCGAAAGAGCGTGGTCATGATATTATGGATGACGTGAATGAGCTGATTCTGCATAAGCGCGCCTTCCTCATCTGGCTTACCGAAGCGTCAGGCCATGTGTTACGTGCAGCATACCAGATTTCCACGCAAACGGCAAATGGCGCGCAAGGTGGATATTTCACAACACAAACAAATACAAAAGAAATCGCCTGTAGCAAACAGGCAATTTCTATCGATTGGAGATCTGTTCTCCTGGCTACTTGCTGGCTTTTGTCTAACAGTTGCTATAGCTATTAGAGCCAGCAACCTTAAAATCAGAATCACTGTAATCTATCCCTGAAAAGGGAAAGTTTGTACAATTGGATAAAGGATGTGGAGAGTAGGCCATATTACCATATGCCCCATCACACATTGTTGATAATTCAAAGAGGTTCTGGTATCCATTGACACCAGTGCCTACTCCTGCATAGATGCTTATGCCCATACTCCCTGTGGTGTCGTAGATACAATCGCCAGATCCATCCACTTCGAAGAGTCTTGTCCAGCGTGTATCGCAAAGGGTAGTATAGCGCATACCTATATACCAATGGTGACTGCTTCCTGGGTATTGGAAGGTTGGTGAGGTGAAGATGGTTGATGTGTCTTGCGTGACAGCACAGCCTGATTGGACAGGATCTTGACCATCGCAGCCTGTGCCACTGCAAGTGACTAGCGGATGGATTCCGGCAGAACTGATTGTGTCAGATACTTGTTTGCCGTGGTGGCCAGCATTGCTTGCTAGTGCATTTTGGGTGGGGAATAAAATGCCCAACAATATAGCGCATGCAATGCCGATTCTTCCGGACCGTCCCTTTCTGTTTCAAGCGAGTTACTGTTCCTCGTATCATTTCAACGACGCCTAATTCCCTACGAGGCAAAGAATCAGGCAAGAGCTATTGTACCAGGCGCGCAACATCTTGTCAAGCGTTTTGTTACGCAAAAAATCCTTTTCAGCGACCTCAAACAAACAAAGAAGGGAACGAGATTTGCTCTCGTTCCCTTTTGAAATACACTCTATGCTAGCCATTACACCCCTGAACAGGTTTGCCACCGGGCGCGCCTGGACCAACGTTGAATGTCTTCAGAACGTGATCCCAGTTGGCTTTCTCGGCATCAAAGAAGCCCTGAATGTCGATCTTTGATGAGCTTTGCATCCAGATCTCGAAGGCTATACCTTTGGCGAAGAAAGCAACGCCGTAAGCAGGCGCACCATAACCGTTTACTGGATCGCCACCATAGGTTTTGAGATCATATGCAGGGTATGGGCCAACTTTCTGATCTTGTGGAAACGCACCACTGCATAAAATCTTTTGGACGAAAGACTCTTGCCAATTGTCGGTCGCACGGACGAGCAACTGCGTGACAGGATGCACATAGAAGTTTGGCGCGTAAGGGTCGATGACCGGCTCGGAGAAGATGACGTTGCTTTCGTTCAGGCCGATGCCCGGCTGCACAAACCACGTAACAGGGTATTGCACGCTGTAATGGTAGGTTGGATCAACATAGACTGAATAGGTCGCCGGGACGGGTTTGGGATGCACGTTTGGCGGAATGGTCGCGACCGGAACCGTGCTGCTGCCGCCGGGATTGCCGGAAGGCGTGGTTGTTTTTGGGGTGGATGCGGTGGAATGCCTGCCCCCCGCGCAGCCGGCGATGACCAACATGGCGAATAAGACCAACCAGCTCCCCTTGCGCTGGCGCAGATGTTGCTTGACCACTGGAATTCCCCCACATATGGATGAGATAAAACAGACTGACGGATGAGGCTATCTTACTCCCCTGCAAACGACGTGTCAACCGTGTGGCCTCTTTGGGCCAGGGCTTTTGCAAATTAGCCAGCAACAAAGGCCACAGCACGTTCGGCAGCAGCGGCAAAGGAGCGCAAAGCGGCGGCGATGTTGCTGACGCCTGCCCGCCGCAAGG
>JAJPKG010000290.1 GCA_021323815.1 Pseudomonadota bacterium | reverse complement strand
TGATTATCTGATCAAGCCGTGCGATATCCCCGAACTGCTGGCGCGCGTGGCGGCCCACATGCGCCACCGCGAGGCTCCGCAACGCCAGTGGCTCAACCCCATCACCCGCTTGCCCGCCCCCGCCGCGCTGGAAGACGATCTGCTGGCGCGCTTGCGTCGCAATGAAGCGTTTGACCTCTGCTATGCCGACATCGCCTATTTCAAAAGCTATAACCATCGCTACGGCTATCTGGCGGGCGATGTGCTGCTGGTCACGATGGCCGATCTGTTGCGCGAGGTTGCCGCAGATATCGCCGCCTCATCGCCGCATGCCTCGCTGTCCCCCACGCGCTTGTTAGCCGAGCGCGATCAGCCAGCCGGGCAGGAGCACGGAAACGCAGCCGCCCTGGCTGGACATCTGGGCGGCGACGACTTCATCATCATCACCCCGCTGGGCCGCGCGCTGGAAGCCGGCACACTGTTGATGCAGCGTTTCAGCGTCCTGGTACCGTCGCTCTATCACGGCATGGACCGTGAGCGCGGCTGGGTGCCGGTGATGGATCAACGTGGCGGCGCGCAGCAATTTCCCCTGGTGCATCTCGCCCTCGCCACCCTCTCTTGCCATCCTTCAGATTTTCCCCTGGACGCGCAGGGCTACCCTGCCGCGAACGTGGTGGCGCAGTGCTGGGAGAGGCTGCGCGCGGCAACGCACCCGCTGCACGGCATGGAGAAAACCGGCTAAACAAGACACTTGGTTGGAGAGCGCATACTATCCTTAGAGCCTCATAGAGAGGCATCTCAGGGAGGATGCGATGCAAGGAATGCCAGGATCTGCCGCCAGATTGCACGAGCCGCGCCGCGAGGGAACCGCGCGCTCGTCCGTCCCGTCGCGGCACGGGAACCCTGCGCCCCACGAACCGCCGGGGGCGATGGAAACGACCACCATTTTCCTCGCGGATGACCATGCTTTATTCCGGGAATTATTAGGACGTGTCTTAGAGATGGAACGGGGCATCCGCGTGGTGGGCGAAGCGACCAACGGGCTCGAAGCGGTCAACAAAGTGCGCCAACTCAAGCCCGACGTGGTGTTGATGGATATCAACATGCCCATCATCGACGGCCTGGCCGCCACGCGCCAAATCACCGAGGAATTTCCCCAGATCGCGGTGATCATGCTGACGATGTATAAGCACAACCATCAGGTGTTGCAGGCGATGAAGGTCGGGGCGCGCGGCTATCTGCTGAAAAGCGCCCAGGCGCAGGAAGTGCTGGCTGCCATCCGCACCGTGCGCGCCGGCGGCATGCTGATCGAGCCGAGCATCGCCGGCACAGTGGTGACGGAATATCGCCGCCTGTCGCAGGTGGCCGAGCCGGCACAGGGGTTGAGCGTGCTCACCGAGCGCGAGATCGACATCATTCGCTATGTCGCTGCCGGCATGAACAACCGCGAGATCGCCAATAAGCTGGCATATTCCGAGAAGACGGTCAAGAATTATCTCAGCAACATCTTCTCCAAGCTGGGGATTCGCGACCGCACCCAGGCGGCGATCTATGGCTTGCGCCAGGGGCTGATCCCCAACGATGACGCGCTGGACGAATGACGCGCCGGTGGTTCACCTGCCACCCAGCAGGCGATCAAGAGCGGCATCCGGCAGCATCCGCGCCAGGAAGGTGCCGATGCGCGCGTCGCGGCCAACGGGATAGCGCGCGCGCGGGTGGCGCGCGGTGAGGGCGTGGAAGACAGCGCGGGCAACCATGACGGGTGGCGTGCCACCGCCTTTCGCGTGGTGCCGCGCCGAGCGCCGACTGACCTCGATGGCCGGGCCATACAGCGTGAAGACCTGCGGTGGCAGTTCCACCGCCAGATCATCCCCCGCCTGCAAGGATTTCTGCCAGATCGGTGTCGCCGTCACCCCAGGCTCGACTGCCGCCACGTGAATGTGCCAGGGGCGCAGCTCGCGCCGCAGGGAATCCGTCAGGGCTTCGAGAGCGAATTTCGATGCGGCATAGGCTCCCGTCATCGGGCTTGCCAATTTGCCGCTGACCGAACTGATGTTGACAATGCGACCATGCCCCAGCCGGATCAAGGGCAGCATCGCCTGCGTGACGGCCAACTGTCCGACAACGTTCACTTCCAGTTGGCGGCGCAGCTCGCCGAGGGGCAAAAATTCCAGCGGCCCGGCGACGGCGATGCCGGCGTTGTTGACCAGCCCTTTCAATCCCGCGTCGCCCACCGCCCGCGCGATCTCGCTTTCTGCCGCGCTGATGCTCGCCGCATCGGTGACATCCAGCATAATCGGCGTCAGCCGCGCTGAGGCGTGCTCGCGCAACCGCGCCGCGTCCGCCTCGCGCCGCACTCCCGCAAAGACGGCATATCCCTGCGCGTCCAACTGCCGCGCGCACGCCTCGCCAATCCCTGTTGATGCGCCCGTCACTACCACCGCGCCCTTGCCCATATCCATCACGCCACCTCGCTGCTGCACATTCATTTCGCTACCTATCATAACGAAGCAAAGATGCAAGGTGGTGAGGAAGAAGGAGTTTTGGGGCTATGCGATCCCTTGCCTCAAATAGTCTACTGGGGTGCTCGCCGCGTTGTTACCGATTGCCTCATATCGTGGGGATCTGCCAGTTTATCGGCGGGGTTCCATGAGCGACGAGGGCAGCGTTGATCTTCGAGAAGGGCTTGCTGCCGAAAAATCCATTGTTTGCCGAAAGGGGCGATGGATGGGCTGATTGGATAATCGTATGCCGGCTGGCATCAATCAATGGCACTTTCTTGCGCGCATAGCCGCCCCACAAGACAAACACCACCGGATCGCTCTTCTCGTTCACCTTGCGGATGATGGCATCGGTAAACGTTTCCCAGCCGTGATCTTTATGCGAATTCGGCTGGTGGGCGCGCACAGTCAGCACCGCATTCAACAGCAAGATCCCTTGCTCGGCCCAGGGAACCAGGTAGCCGTTGTTGGGAAAGGGCAATCCCAGGTCGCTTTTCAATTCGCCAAACATATTGCGCAGCGACGGTGGCGGTTTGACGCCAGGCAGCACTGAAAAAGCCAGGCCGTGTGCCTGCCCCTCATCATGATAGGGATCTTGCCCCAATAGCAAAACGCGCACGTTGGAATATGGCGTGTAGCGCAGCGCGTTAAAGACGCTGCCTTCAGGGGGAAACACGGCATATTTGCTACGCTCTTCATCCACGAACGCGCTCAATTGCTGGAAGTAGGGTTTGGTGACTTCATCAGCCAGAATTGGCTGCCATGATTCAGGTAGTTGCTCCACCGTGCTGTTGCTCCTTCTGACCGGTTGATGAACCGGATAACCATCTGTCCTGCTCTAGCAGGCAACCCGTGTTGCTTTTAGACTTCCCCTCTCCGGCTCTGCTGGGGAGGGGACCACATCCTATCCGATCCGAACACTAGGATACGAGACTGGCTTTGTGGCGTCAACATCTGACGGCCCGTGTTCTGTATGATTCTGACACGAGCGGCAAAAACCGGAATATTCGCGCCTCATGCGACCAGGCGCATGCACATTGACGGTCTTTCATCCCCGTGCTACGCTTTCTGGTTAGGAGGATCGATCTGCTCATTCGTTCTGGAAGGATGGAGATATGGATATCAACGCAACAACTGTCGAAACGCAGGCGCATACGCCGGTGATGGCGATGCGTGTACCCTATTCAGTAATTGCGCTGGCAGGGTACGTAGCATTTTTGCTGGCAGGCTTCGGCACGCACCTGGGCGCGTGGCAGCCGATCCCGCTCTATGCCTTTTTCGGGCTGCTGGTGTTTCTGTTGCAGGTACATTTGCTCCCCGCCCGCTCGACATGGGCGACGGCTTATACCATTGTCGCCAGTCTCTTTACGTTGCTCTTTGCGGCGGATATCGCCTTTAATACCTCAACGCGCTGGCATTTCACCAAAGCGCCGCTGACCTATGTTATTCTGAATGCGCTGCTGTTCGTGGTGGTGGTGGCAGATGCCGTGCGGCGACGACCGGATCTCGACGCGACGGCGCGCAAAACTGGAACAAGCAAATGGGCGCAGGTGCTGGCTCCGGCGACGCTGGCCGTTGATTTCGCCGAGATCGCCATCCTGGCATACATCGCGGCGACGCTGGTGAATCTGCTGCACACGGGCAGTCTGCCGTATCTTACCATCGATCTCAACCAGGCGTTTCACGTCCACTTGCCGGCGCGGATTCGCTATCTGCAAGATATTGATTCGTTGATTGCGCTGCTGGCGTCGGCGGTGGCCTTGCTGTTGCTGGGACTGGTGGCGGTGACGGCCACCAGCCGGGGCGGCCCCGATGGCACGGCGCGCAAGCCGGGCATTGGGGCATTTGAGGCGCTGCTGGGGCGCATGACGCGCGAAACGCTGGGCGAGGTGCTGGCATCGCTGCGCCTGGTGCTGGGGCCGCTGGTCTTTGTCAGCACGGGCCTCGCGCTGGCCGCGCTCTCGAAAGAGATCGTCCACTTCTTCAACTTCGCGCGTCACTCAACGAACGTCTACGACCTGCTGAATCCGTTCGGACCGGCGAGCGCCGCGCAATATCAGCACGCGTTGCAGGCGCTGGGACTGATCGCGCTGGCGGCGCTGACCTTCATCATCTCCGTTGCCATCGTGGATCACGATATGAAGATTGTCCGCCATGCCTTCGGGCTGCTGGCACGTGGCGGGCAAACCGTGGCGCTGAGCCTGGCCTTCTTTCTCTTCAGCCTGGCATTCCTCAATGCGGTGCTGGTGATCCTGGGCGTCACCAATCTGGAACCCTTCCAGGTGAGCGTGTTCGCGTGGCTGGCGCTGCTGCTCAGCGGCATCTTCGCATTGCCGGCGGCGCTGCGTGGGCATGGGCGGCAACAGCAGGTGATAGGGTGAAGTGCAACACAGTGTTGCCTTTCACCCCGTTGATGGTAGGGTCAGCACGAGTCGAACGTGGATTCGCGACTGATAAGATCCCAGTTTTGACCGTTACACTATGGCCCCAGGACAGCACTACGCTTGGCTTTAAAGAACGGCGCGGGAATTCCCATCCCCTTTAGGGGATAGGGATGAAAGCGCCGATGGCCGATGAGGCCATCACTTGCCCTGGCACTCGGTGATATAGCGGCGAATGACGGCTGCTGAGACCGCTCCCGCTGTTCCCACGTAGTAGGCTTGGGTCCAGAGCTGGTCTGTGC
>JAJPKG010000307.1 GCA_021323815.1 Pseudomonadota bacterium | reverse complement strand
CCGGGAGTCTGCATATATTCGACGCCGGCGTAGAGATCTTCGACGTTTTCGCGCACCACCACCAGGTCGATGCCGCGCCCGCTGAACGGGGTCTGCACGCCGGGCAGCTCGCGCACAGGGCGAATGTTGCCATAGGTCTCGAAGAGCTTGCGTAGGGTGACGTTGGCGCTCTTTTCGCCATAGCCGATGGGCGTGCCCAGGGGGCCTTTGAGCACCACGCGCGTCTTGCGCACCGATTCAATGGTATCGGGCCGCACGCCTGAGGCGATGCCCTCTTTAAACACGCTCTCGCCCGCGGCGCGCTCTTCCCATGCAACGGCAGCGCCGGTGGCTTCGATGATGCGTTGAGCGGAACGGACGACTTCGGGACCAATGCCATCGCCGGGGATGACGGTGACGAGTTTTTTGCCTTCGGGAGTGATGTAGAAGTTGGTACTCACCGATTTTCGGCGCGCGGGCGCTCTGCTGTGGGCCGGGCGAGCGCGACGGCTCGCCCCGCAGATGAAAAAGCGGAGTGGGGTGCGCCGACCTCCTGTTTATCTTGCGGAATACGATTCACGCAGCCAAGCTGCTGAGATGGTTAGGGGGGACGTTCTTCGCGTCTCTGCCGCAACAGTATACGCATATCCAGGGAACAGAATCAACAGCCATCCCAGAGAAATTCTTCCTGCTGATGTCTCACTTCCAGCGAATGAAGCGTTCTACTGTATAGAAGCAGGTGAGGGGGCAAGAGGAGGGTGAACATGCGGCTGCTCATCTGGCATGTCAGCCATTTCGCCAGCACGCCGGGTCAGCGCGGGCGCTCGCCGGTGGCAGACGCCGAACCCTGGCCGGTGGAGATGCAGGAAGGGTTGCTGGTTTTCGCCGCTGCCGAGCCGGAAGACGAGGCCGACCCTGCGGCCACCGGATTGCGCGCGGCGGAGGTGGTCGCCCGTCTGGCGGCGCAGGTGAAGGTGCAGCGCGTGGTGCTGCATTCCTTCGCGCATCTTTTCGGCGAGTTGGGCCGTCCCGAAGCCGCCCGCGCCGCGCTGGACGCCGCGCAACACCAGTTGCAGGCCCAAGGCTTCACCTGCTGGCAGACCCCCTTCGGTTGGTTCAACGCGCTGGACATCCAGGCGAAGGGGCATCCGCTCTCGCGCGTCTCGCGCATTGTGTGAGATCGGGTGAGGCATGCCATCGCCCCTCCAGAAGGGGTGTGTGGAATCCTCCTTGCCAGCCGATTGATCCTAGGGAAAGGCAACAAGTACCAGACATCTCGCCAGACGCTTGCGTCTCGCGTAGAATAGATGTGTTCGTCTTTATAGCATGTAACCTGACAAGGACTTATCTCGATGCATCGTAGAGTGTTTAACGTGCTGGCGCTGTGCGCCACGTGCCTGTGGCTTGCCGGCTGCGCGGCTGCGGCAAATGTGACCAGCACCGCCAGCGCGCCGCGCACCCCTAAAACGCTGGTGTGGCAGCGCATGAGCCACGATCAGGCGCAAACGCTGGCGTTGCGCTATATGGCGGGAATGTCGCTCGACCATAAAATCGGCCAGATGATCATGGAACAATTTCTCAGCGCAACCTATGACGCCAGTGCGCGGCAGATTATGCACGAGATTCAGCCGGGGGCGCTGGTGCTCTATCGCTATCAGATGACCAGCTTGCCCGCTGCCCAGGCGATGATTGCCGGCGCGCAGCATGATTCCCCCATCCCGATGCTGGTTTCCGCCGACAACGAGGGTGGCTTCATCGACAACCTCAGCCTGATGTTCCCCCCGCGCCCGTCGGCCAGCGAGATTGGCTATCGCAACGATCCCGCTTTCGCCTACGCGCAGGGCAAACAATATGCCCATGATATGCTGCTGGTCGGCATCAACACTGATCTCGCGCCGGACGTGGACGTGCAGACGGTGGATGGGCCGGATCAGAGCACGCGCACGTTCGGCAGCACGCCGCAGCAAGTCATTCGCCTGGCGGGGGCGGAGTTAAAGGGGTTTCAGCAGAATGGCGTCATCGGCACGCTGAAGCACTTTCCCGGCCTGGGCGCGGCGCACACCGACGCCCATCTGAGCCTGCCGATCATCACCGAAACCCGCGACCAGATCGAAAACATCGATCTCGCGCCCTATCGCGCGTTGATCAACAGCGACGATCCACCGGGGATGATCATGACGACCGATCTGCTGATGCCCGCCATCGACGATTATTGGCCCGCCGAACTCTCACCCGCCATCATCACCGGCTTGTTGCGCAACGAATTGCACTATGACGGGGTGGTGCTGACCGATGCGCTTTATATGAAAGGGCTGACCGAGCGCACCGGCAACTTCCCCGGCGTGGATCAATTCACTGCTGGAGTGCTGGCGATCAAAGCGGGTTGCGACATGCTGCTGGACGGCTATGACATCTATTCTTCGCGGGCAATGGTGCAGGCCATCGAAAACGCGGTGCGAAACGGCACCCTGACCCTGGATCGCATCAATCAATCGGTGCGGCGCATCCTCACGTTGAAATTTGAGCGCGGCTTGCTGCCCTTCGCACCACCGTCGGTGCCGAACGCTCCCCAGCCGCAACTGGCAAGCCTGATCTCTCTGCCGTTGGATGCGCCAAAAGGCGTGGTTGCGTGATCGAGATTGCGTAGGGACGACGGCCCCACCCCCGGTCCCTCCCCAGCATAGCTAGAGAGGGGCGTGCTGTAGGGGCGATGGCATGCCTCGCCGCTTCAAGGAGTCATCATTCATGTCGAAACGATTTTTTCGGCGCTGGCACGGCGCGCTGGGCTTGTTGGCGGTTGCCGTTTGGCTGGCGGGCTGCGGGTCGAATGCGGCGTCATCCGGCCATCTCAGCGGCGTGGGCGGCAGCGGCACTCATCCGGCGCAGGTGTTGTCGCAACAAAATCTGCTGGATGCCTATGTGCGGCGCTTCGTCAGCGGCATGTCGCTGGATGACCGCATCGGCCAGATGATCTACGCGCAGATCTATAATCCCAGTTGCCCGCCGGACGGCATTCCCGGCTGCATTCGGCAATTTCATCCCGGCGGGATGATCGTCTATCAAGATCAGCTTGACACCTTTGCCGACGCGAAGCTGTTGACCTCAGAGGTGCAGGCCAACTCGCCGATCCCGGTGCTCATCGGCACCGACAACGAGGGCGGCGCGGAAGATCGCCTGGTGAACGCGCTGAATAAGCATCACCCCGCCGCGTTTGACATCGGTGCAACCAATGATCCGGCTTATGCCTATCAGCAGGGCACGGAAATGGCGCAAGACTGCCTTTCCGTCGGCCTCAACACCAATCTCGCGCCGGTGGTGGATATCAACCCCTATGGCACCGGACGCGATTTCGGCACGACGCCCGCGCAGGTGATCAAGATGGCCGGCGCGTGGATGCAGGGTTTGCAGGATCACGGCGTCATTGCCGCGCTCAAGCATTTTCCCGGCCTGGGCGGCACCAACCTGGACCCGCACTCGACGCTGCCGACCATCAACAAGACGCGCCAGCAGATCGAAGATTTCGATCTCGCCCCCTATCGCGCGCTGATCAACAGCAACGATCCCCCTGGTCTGGTCATGTCCACCGATATCATGGTGCCGTCGATTGATCCGAGCATGATTGCCGAACTCTCCTACCCCATCATCACCGGCATCTTGCGCAACGAACTCCATTATGACGGCGTGGTGATCACCGACGCGCTGTATATGGACGGCATCGGGCTTTTCTTCACGAATGGGAAAGATCCCAAAGCGGCGCGCTTCGACTATCAACTGCTTGGCCACATCGGCGTGCTGGCGATCAAGGCCGGCGACGATATGCTGCTGGGCACCTATAACGAAGCGACGATGCAGGCGATGGTGGATGCCATCAAAAACGCCATCAAAACGGGGGATCTGACCGAGGCGCGCATCAATCAATCGGTGGAGCGCATCATTCGCCTGAAGATTCAGCGCGGCCTGCTGCCCTTCACCCCCTACACGCCGCCCGCGCCGCAATATTTCGCGGCGGCGCAGATGCCGGTGGCCCATCGGGGATGAGATCTGCTCTTCTCTTGCATGATCAACGACATCGCATGAAGCCTATTCGACGGTGGGAACAGCAGCGGCGCGTCGCTGCCCCACCGGCTCTTTGCCGCGCGTCAGCGAGGTGAAAACACCGATGGCGGCGATGGCGGCGCAGACGATGAACGCGGTGTGGAAGCCGCTGATGAAGCTCTGTTGCAACGCGGCGGTTTGTTGGGGCGGAAGGCTGCCATGCGCGGTGGCGAGCACACGACCGGCGGTGGAAGCGCCCAGAGCCGCGAAGATCGCGCCGGCAATGGCAACGCTGAGGCTCTGGCCCACCACGCGCCCCGTTGCCAGCATGCCGGAAGCGACCCCCTGGCGCTCGCGCGGCGCGGACCCCATCAGCGCGCTATTATTGGGCGATTGAAAGAGCGCTTGCCCCACGCCCGTCACGCACAGCCGCCAGATGATATCTTGGATGGAACTGGTGGGCGTGAGGAAGCTCAGCAACACCAGTCCGGTGCAGGCCAGGGTCAATCCTGTCGCTGCCAGCCAGCGCGTGCCGATGCGATCTGCCAGCGCGCCGCTGATGGGCGCGACCACCGCGATGCTCAGTGTTTGCGGCGTCAGCAACAGGCCGGATTCCAGGGTGGAAAAGCCGCGCAATTCCTCGAAATAGAACGGCATGATGAAGCTGACGGCGAAGAGCGCCAGGAAGCTCAGCAGCAAACTCACATTGGCTGAGGCGAACATCCGGTTGCGAAACAGGCGCAGATCGATGATCGGGTGCCGCAGCCGCGCCTCGACGGCGAGCAGCAGGACCAGCGCCAGAGCGGCGAGGGCGAGATCGCCCAGCAGCAGGGGTGAGGTCCAGCCGAGTTCCTGGCCGAACGACAGGCCCGCCGTCAGCGCCGCCAGCCCAATCGCCAGCAGCAGCGCGCCCGCGGGATCAAATCGTCCGCGCCCGTTGGGCTTCGGCTCGTGATAGAATCGCAGGGTGGCAGCGACAGCGATGATGCCGATGGGCAGATTCACGAAGAAGATCCAGCGCCACGACAACGCTTGGGTGATGATGCCGCCCAGCGTGGGACCAATGCTGACGCCCAGCGCTACTACCACAGCGTTCAGTCCCAACGCGCGCCCGCGCTCGCTGGCAGGGAACGCGCCGGTGAGCATGGCCGGACTGACGGCAAAGAGCAACGCTCCGCCAAGTCCCTGAAATGCCCGCGCCGCCACCAGCAATTCCAGCGCGGGCGCGAAGCCGCAGAGCGCCGAGCCGATGGTGAAGACGGCCAGTCCAGAGGCCCAGATGACCTTGCGCCCGACCAGATCCGCCAGGCGACCGACGGTGAGCAGCACAGCAGCGATGACCACCAGATAGGCGATGACCACCCATTCGATAGCGCCATTCAGCGGCACCTGAAAATAGGCGGCGATGGATGGCAAGCTGATATTGACGATGGAAGAGTCGAGCGTGGACATGAAAACACCCGCCGCGACAATGGCCAGGACGACCCACTTGTTGGTGAGCGGGCGAGTGTGTTGCGCATGTTGTTCAGGTAATGTGCTGCTTGCCTCCGGCTCCGCTTGCATCGCTCCTAGGTGATCCGGCGTCGCCACCCCATCCCGCGTCACATCTTGCTGCATGATTGTTCCCTGTGCCCTAGATAATGCTGACATGATGCAGGGGGGATGCCGAAGATGCCAGCCCACCGCCGCATAACCAGATCATAAGGCAAAAGGATGAGGCGTGCAACCTTATTGCGCGGCGCGGACGCCTTTCACCACCGCGCGGGCCAGCGTTTCCGCTGCCATCGCGCCGATGAGGGCGAGATCCGCCGCTGTGGTTGGGGACGCTGAGGGGTCAGCCAGCGACAGGGCGAAGATCGCGTCGCCATCGAAAGGGGTGTGGATGGGCCGGATGACGCGGGCGAGGCCGTCATGGGCCATCTGCGCCACTTTGGTCGCCTGGGCTTTATCCAACCGGGCGTTGGTAGCAACAACGGCGATGGTGGTGTTGGTCATGCCGCTGGAACCGAACGGCTCCAGTGGTCGCGTGACGGCACCGGAATGTTCCCCAGCCTCAGCCGTCGGCATCCGCTCGTCCGCGACATCACCGAGCGCATTCACCGCAACAACGGCCCCGATGAGCGCACCGCCGGGCAATTGCGCGCTGGCGCTGCCAAGCCCGCCCTTGCGCATCGTCGCCGGCCCGCCGATCTTATTGATGGTGGCACCGGTGCCCGCGCCCACGCTGCCCAGCGCCACAGGACCGGTCGTGGCCGCCGCTACCGCCCGCGCACCACTCGCGGCATCGGGCCGCACGTCGGCGCGACCCACCGCCAGATCAAACAGCACCGCCGCCGGAACGATGGGCACGCGCGCCACGCCGGTATCATAGCCGATGCCGGCCTCTTCCAGCGCGCGCATCACGCCCGTCGCGGCATCCAGCCCGAAGGCGCTGCCGCCGGTCAGCAGCACCGCATGCACCTCATTGACCGTGCAGAGCGGGCTGAGCAGGTCCGTCTCGCGGGTGCCGGGCGCGCCGCCGCGCACATCCACCCCACCGACTGCGGGGCGATCGCAGAGAATGACCGTGCAGCCGGTCAGGGCATCCAGGTTGGTGTCATGCCCCACGCGAATGCCCGGCACATCGGTGATATCATCGTGCATCCTTGTCACTGCCCCCCCCCGATGCTGCCCCGGCGGCTCCATTCCCAGACGGCGTAGGCGGCAGAAGCAACAGCGATGGTGCCGAGCGTGGCAACGGTGATGATGTTGCGCTGGTGCCGCGCTGCTCGGCGCTGGCGGTGATATTCTACGCGGCGCAGCATGCCCTGGGTGGGGGCGGGAACTTCGGTGGCGGGCAGCAGCACCACCGTGCCGCGCTGCGTCTCGGCCAGCACGTGCGGCTCGCGCCCACGCAGATGCCTCATGCCGCTGATCGGCCCAGCGTCTGCGCCGTCAGTGGCCGGCAGCAGGCGATTCAATTCATCCAGCATCCCCTCGATCAAGTGTTGCGCCTGATCGTGTACCGATGCCGACCAGCCGATGCCGCGCATCCCTGGAATCTTCGCGTCAATGGCATAGCGCACCTCAGTGGCGCGCCCCTGGTCGCGCGAGACAAGATCCACGGTGCCTTCCACGTGCATGAAAATCAGCGCGTCATTCAGGGTGAGCGTCAGGCTCAGATGATGGGGCGGGCGCTGGCGGTCCACTTCCAGCCAGCCGATGATCAGCCCGACATGTCCGCCCTCTTGGGGAACGTCCAACTCGAAGCTGAGCGTGAAATCGTCGGCGCTTTCGGGACGATAGCCCGGCTGGCGCTCGATGCGCGCGCAATGGGGGATGAGCACTTCCAACACGTCGGGGTCGCGCAAGGCTTGCCAGACGGGAACAATCGGCGTATGGATGACGCGCGAGCCTTCAAAACGCATATCGTAAACCTCGTTGAAACGATGGTCGCAATCCCATAAAGGATGAACCGATCAATGTAGTCTGCTCTCTGTATGATAGGACGAACGAGGATGCGAAAACCAGGCACCTGGGGAACAGGTGGCCTGATCGGCCTATGTTCCCATTTGTTCGGCGCGGCGAGCGATGACCACCGCGTGGTCGGCCACGCGCTCCAGCTTGTGCGCGACCCACATCCAGAAGGTTAGGCGGCGATGCACGGCGTCGCTGGCCGTCCCGCCAGCCTTGCCCAATTGCGCCAGCAGATCGTCGCGCACGGCCCGATAGGCGCTGTCGATGGCGCTGTCGCGGGCCACCACCTGCGCGGCGGCGGTGACATCGCGGGTGATGAGGGCATGCACCGCGTCGCGCAGGATGCCGCGCGCATCGTTGCCCAGCGCCAGCAACGCGGGCGGCGGCGGTTCAGGCGCGCCGAGTCCCGCCAGATCTTCTGCCAGACCGGCAATGCCGAAGGCATTGTGACCGACGCGCTGCAAGCGTTGCGCCACCACCAACGCGGCCACCACCAAGCGCAGATCGCTTGCCAACACCGGCTGCTGCAAGGTCAGCATGTTCACTGCCTGCTCTTCGATGTCCGCGCACGTGCGGTCAAACGCATCTTCGCGGCTTTTGGCGATGCGCGCGTCATAGGGATCGCCCGACGCTACGGAGGATAAGGCGCGATCCAGCAATTCATCAATGAATGTTGCCAGGGTTTCGATGCTGTCGCGCAGCGCGGTCAATTGCCGGTCAAGATCTGCTCGTCCCATAGGGCATTCCTCTCTCACTTTTCGGCATCGGCATGGCATTTCGTAGATAGTATAGCAGAATCGGCCTGACTTCTGCGAAAGCAGAAAGCACTGCTGATGCAACAGCCAGTGATATCGAGTGCGTTGCTTTGCGACTTCCCTTTCCTCGCTTCGGTGAGGAGGGGACACACTCACTGAGAGGAGGCATGTGGATGTGTCACAACGGCCGGAGATGCCTGTGGCGCGTCTGGTGATGCAAGGCGGCTTGCATCTGGATCTGCTGCCGCGCGACTGCTGGGTGGTTGGGCGCACCACGCCGGGCACGCCGCCGGTTGAAATCGACCTGACCCCTTATGGCGGCAAGCACGCGGGGGTTTCGCGTCGCCATGCCTGCATCCGTCGCACGGCCAACGGTTTCACCATCGAGGATCTCGGCAGCCACAATGAAACCTGCCTCAACTCGGAGCGCCTCTCGCCAGGCCAGGCATATCCTTTGCACCAGGGCGATCAGCTGATGTTCGGCGGCTGGCGCTGCATATTTCACATCGCATGAAGCACAACACCAGGAAGGAACTGGAGCATGAAGTATAACGTTATCATTCACCTAGCCAGTGGCGAACCCATCGAGGGCGACCTTGATGAGTTGCCTAACCAGCAAGCGACGCACATCGCCGTGAAAAATCCGCATCGCCGCAGCAACCGCGAGCTGGATTGGCTGGATCATCGCACGAACACGCTGCTGGTGTCATTCAGCCACATTGTCAGCGTCGAGGTGGTGCTGGCGCGCAGCGAGCAAGAGCTGGTGACCAAGCACGGCTTCGAGGTGCGCTAGAGGCCACACCCCCTGGCCCCTCCGCTGGGAGTGTCAAGTTCTGTAGACGCGCAGCCGCTCAATCTCTCAGCGTTCTGCGGCGATGTGTGCCATCACCTGTGCTGCCTTGAGTCCTGAGCCGCTGAGGATGGCGACGACCACCTCGCCAGCGGCGATCATCCGGCGCGCGAGGAGATCCGGCAAGGCAGCGGCAACCAGCGCGCTCGTCGGCTCGGCATACAGGCCCAGCGCCGCCAATTCGCGCACCGCTGGACCAATCGCTGCTTCCGGCACGGCGGTGATGGTGCCGCCGGATGAGCGGACCGCCGCCAGAACTTCGCGGTCGCGCACGGGGCGGGCGATGGCGGTTCCCTCGGCGATGGTCGGCAGCCATTCACGCGCGGTCACGGCGTGGGCCTGCGCGGCAAAGGCTGCCGCCAGGGGACTGCAATGCTGCGGCTGGACGGCAATGAGGCGCGGCATCTGCGTGATGGCTCCAGAGCGCAGCAATTCACCGAAGCCGATGGCACAGCCCAAAACGAGGCTTCCCGCTCCGGCTGGCATCAAAACAGCATCCGGCGCGCGAAACCCCAGATCCTCCCAGATCTCATATGCCAGGAGCTTGATACCCTGCAAAAAGAAAGGATGCCAGTTGTGGCTGGCATAGAAGACTTCAGCGGAGCGCCGGATGGCTTCGTCGGCTGTCGCTTGCCGCGAGCCGGGGACCAGCTCGACCGTCGCGCCGTGCATGCGGCACTGCAAGGTCTTTGCGGGCGAAGTCGATTCCGGCGCGAGGATGGTTGCGCGCATCCCCGCTTTGGCCGCATAGGCGGCGACCGATGCTCCGCCGTTGCCGCTGCTATCTTCCAGGATGGCGGTTATCCCTTGCTCTGCCAGCAGTGACAGCATCACCGACACGCCGCGATCTTTGAAGCTGGCGGTGGGGTTAAACCATTCCGGCTTCACCCACAATGAGAATCCCCCCAGCTGGACGGGGAGCAGGGGGGTGCATCCTTCCCCCAGCGAAATCGGCTGCATTGAGGCGGGGAGCGCAGCCGCGTAGCGCCACTGCGAGCGGAGCGCGGTATCGATGTCGTCTTTTGTGATCCCCGGCTGAGGGGAGACCATGAGCGGTGAGCCATCGTCGCCACGCCAACGCGGCTCATCAAGAGCGTAGCGCCGGCCATCCCGGCCAATCAACGTGCTGTTCATCATGAGCCTTTCGTCTGGCATGCTGCTGTTTCCTATACTGCTACTGTATCATGATCATGCGCCTTATATGCTATAATCCGAGATGAACTCATGCGGGCATTGGGGATCGGCGATTCATGGGCAACCTGAATATTTTCATCGCGTTCGTGGCGGGGCTGGCGTCGTTTTTGTCGCCATGCGTGCTGCCGCTGGTACCGTCATATCTGGCGCAGTTAGTGGGGCCGGGCGTGCTGCAAGCGATGCAAACCGAGCAAGGGCAACCGCAGGGCAACGGCGCGGCAGCCGTCGCGCTGGCTCCGGCGCAGCGCCGACCGGCATTCTGGCACGCGCTGGCCTTCGTCGGCGGCTTCAGTCTGGCTTTCATCTCGCTCGGTGCCACGGCCAGCGTTTTGGGCGGCTTCCTGAAAAGTCACCAGCAGGCCATCAGTCAGATCGGTGGATTGATCTTGATCGTGCTGGGGTTGCACTTTGCCGGGATCATTCGCATTCCGCTGCTCTATCGTGAGGGGCGCATGCACTGGCGACCCGCCGAGCGCAGTTATGGGGCGTCGTTCCTCATCGGCCTCATCTTCGCCCTGGGGTGGACGCCCTGCATCGGTGTCATCCTCACCGGCATTCTGGTGCTGGCCGCGCAATCTGCCACGCTGGGCGCGGGGATCGTCCTCCTGGCGGCCTATTCGCTGGGGCTGGGGTTACCGTTCGTGATCATGGGCGCGGCGTTTTCCCGCGCGGCCCCGTTGCTGAAACGCCTGTCGCCGCATCTGGGGACCATCGAGCGCGCCACCGGGATCATCCTGGCGCTGATGGGCCTTTTTATCTTCAACGGCTGGTTGATCTATCTCAACCACTACTTCACTTTCGGTTTGCCAGGATTATAGGGGAGCAACCGCCATGTCTACCAGCAGCCAAAACCTACGTGAAGCACTGCGCACCACCATTTTTGAGTATGAGCCGCAGCCGGGAGATCCGCCCCGGTGGTTGCTCATCGCGCTGGGCGCGGTCTTCGGTGCGGCGCTGCTGGCGCTGGCCTTCGCCCCCGGCGGCACGCTCATCGAGCGGCTGCGCGCGCTGGATGGCGGCATCTGCGCGCAACTGCCGACGCATTCGTTTTATCCCGGCGGCGAGCGCCTGCCGCTGTGCGCCCGCAACACCGGCATTTACCTGGGCTTCATCATCGGCACCATCGCCTTTTTCGCGCGGGGCAAAGGGCGCACTGTGCAGCCGCCGCGTGGCTGGGTGGCGCTGGTGCTGCTGGGCTTCATTGCGCTGATGGGCATCGACGGCTTCAACTCGCTCTTTCTCGATCTGCACCTGCCGCATCTTTACCAGCCGAACAATCTGCTGCGGCTGACCACCGGCCTGCTCACCGGCACCGCCATGTCAGCCTTCCTGCTGCCCATCGCGGGCGGCATCCTGTGGCGCAAACCTGATCCCAGCAAAGCTTATGGCTCGCTGCGCTTTCTGGTGCCACTTGCGCCGGTGCTGGTGGTGGCCTTTGCCGCCGTCGCCACGCAATGGGCCTGGCTGTTGTATCCCATCGCTATCCTGAGTTCAGTGGGGGTGGTGCTGGCGCTGACGCTCATCAACCAGACCTTTGTGCTGGCGCTCAGCGGGCGCGTGGAACGCTTCACGCGCTGGGTGCAGGTTGCGCCGGTCTTCGCCCTCAGCGTGGCCCTGGCCGTCACCGAACTGCTGCTGCTGTTTCATTTCAAGCAAGGGCTGCTGGGATAGCCATACCTGATCAGCCCATCAGTTGACAAAACCAGCCGCAGATGTGAGACAATGTCGTTGCGGCGACGATAGCCGCTTGCAGGATGCGAGCGCGCGCGCCGATGCCATCGAGAGGGGAAGGAACTCATGCTCATCGACAATCAGGCGCGCTCGCCCGAAAATGATGATACGCGCCGCAACGAACCGCCCGGCGCTCATCAACTGGCCCCCGTTCCCACCACCCGCGCCCGTGCCGGTGACCAGCGCCGCTCGCTACCCGCGCTGATCGACGCGCTCACCAAAGCTTCCTCGCTCAACCAGCTTATCGAGATGATCCCGGTGCAGGTGGCAAACTATCTGCGCTGCCGACGCGTGCTGCTTTATGAGGTGCGCGACGACAAGCTGCATATGGTCGGCAGCACGGCGGAAGCAACGACGCGGGGATGGACGACCACTCTTTTGCGCATCGCCAGCGTTGATCCCATCCCTTTGAGCGACAACGCCCCGGAAACGCGTGCCTTGCGCGGCGACCGTGCCGTGCTGGAAAACGCATCCCCCGGCCTGCCGCCCCGCATCATCGCGCCCATGCATGGGCTGGGCGGGCCGGTGGGCGCGCTGGTGGTGGTTCCCGCCGAAGATGAGCTTGCCTGGGGCGGCGACGGCCTGCGCGCCAGCCAGATGCTGATGCTGGGCTTAGAGGATCTGGCTCGCGCCTGTGGTCTGGTGCTGGAAAGCGCCAAGTTGCTCACCGAAAATCACCGCCGCGCCGAAGAGATGGATCTGCTCACCCGCCTGACCAACGCCTTCAACAGCAGCGTGCTGGATCTCGATGCCGCCATCGGCATCGTCGAACGCCAGGTGCGGCGCATCACGCGGGTGGATCTGTGCGAGGTGGCGCTGGGGGGGATCTCGCCGCGCCTGCCCGCGTCGCCGGATCGCTGGCTGCACCCCGAAATCATCAAATTCGTTCACACCCCCACGCTGCTGGATGACGCGAGCATGTGGCAACTGGCTCACCTGCTGCCCGAAGGCGTGCGCTCATTTTACGCCTTTCCTCTGTTCGCGGCGGATCGCGTGGTGGGCGTGCTGGCGCTGGCTTATCGCGCGCCACACGTGATGGAAGAGAGCGAGCGCAACCTGCTCTCCATCCTCGCCAACACCGCCAGCACGGTGCTGCAAAAGTCGCGCTTGCTGGCTGCTGCCGAGCAAGCCAGGCTCCATGCCCGCGAGCTGATGATTCGCGCCCAGAACGAAGAGCGCTTCAAGGATGCCATCCTGCGCAATATCGAGAGCGGCATCTTGACCATCGATCTCGATGGCCGCGTGACGTTGCTGAACGCGCAAGGCGCGGAGGCGCTGGATCTGGCGGAAAAGCCGGTGTTGGGCCTGCCGGTGGAAGAGGTGCTGCCGGTGGTGGATGCCGGGCCGCACCCGGTGCGGGCGCTGCTGGGCCAGCGCGTGGGCGCGCAGCGCAAAGAGGTACGCGTGCGCACGGTCGCCGGGCACGATCTGACGTTGGCCGTCACCATCGCTCCCCTGCGCCTGGTGGACGGCAAGGAACTCGGCGTGCTGTGCGCCTTCCAGGATGTCACGCATCTGCGCTCGCTGGAAGGCGAACTGCGCCGCATGGAAAGCGTGGCGAATATCGGCAACGAGGCGCGCAGCATCTCGCACGACATGAAAAACATCATCGGAGCCATCTTGCTGGGTCTGCAAAAAATGGAGCCGGTGGTTTCCGGCAATACCGAGGCGCGGCTCGACATCACCTATATGCTGGCCGAGATCAACCGCATGACGGCGCTGACCGACAACATGATGCAATTATCGAATCCCAAAGAGTTGGAACCCGTCACCTTTGAGGTGGCGGAATTGCTGGAACACATCCTGCGCATGCTCAGCCCGCGCGCGGCGCTGGCGCACGTCACGTTCGAGCGCGACTTTGAGCCGGGCGCGACGCTGCACGCCGACAAACACCAGATCGCCCGCGCGCTGGAAAACATCTGCATCAACGCGTTGGAAGCCATGCCCAAAGGTGGCACGCTGACCCTGCGCACGCGCACCACCACGCGCGGTCCCGCCGGCATCGATCCCGCCAGAGCGCCGGTTCCCCGCGATCCGCGTCGTTCCGCGCCGATCCATCGCTTGCAACTGCCGACCTATGGCGCAGGGGCGGCTACCAGTGCCAACGAAACCGAGCTGCTGGTTCCCGACACGCGCCAAAAGGCCGTCGTCATCGAGATCAGCGACACCGGCGTGGGCATTCCCCCCGAACATATCAATGCCATCTGGGAAGCACACAAGACCTTCGGCAAAGGCTCTAAAGGGCATGGCCTGGGCCTGGCCATCGTCAAGCAGATCATCGAAGCGCACGGCGGCGCGTGTTCCGTCACCAGCAAGGTGGATCAGGGAACGACGTTCACACTGCTGCTGCCGTCGGGAAAGTGATCACAAGGATGAGAACAGGACGAGACGCGAAGGGTGCGAAGGTTTTTGTATGTGCCTCAAAAGGTGTGTAGGGCTGAAGCCAGATGCCAAAAATATCTTCGCGTCTTTGCGGTTTCTTCATGTCCTTCGCGTCTCGTTCCCGTTATGTAGGAGTCTTGCATGGAACATCTTAAGGATGCCGTTATTTTGCTGGTTGAGGATAACGAAACGGTGGCCCGGTTCACCTGCGACCGCTTGCGCGAGCAGGGTGCGACGGTGCGGCATGCCGGCACGCTGGCACAGGCGGCGGAAATTGCAAGACATGCGCAGATCGACCTCGCCTTGCTGGATCTGCATCTGCCGGACGGCCTCAGCACCACGCTGCTGGCCGACCTGCGCGAGCGCGACCCCGACTTGCCGGTGATTATGGTGACGGAGCGTGGCAGCGTGCGCACCGCCGTCGAGTCGATGAAGCTGGGCGCGCTGGATTATCTGGAAAAGCCCTATGAGCAGGCGGACCTGGACCGTGCCATCGAACGCGCGCTGACGCTGGACGGGCTGCGGCGCGAGGTGCGCGCCCTGCAACGCGCGGCACAGGGCGGGCGCGATGCCCCGGTGCGCGGCACCAGCCCGGCCATGCAGCAGATCTGGCAGATGGTGGAGACCGTCGCGCCGACGGATGCCAACATCCTCATCACCGGCGAAAACGGCACCGGCAAAGAGGTGCTGGCACGGGCGATCCACGCCGCCAGCCAGCGCGCGAAGGGGCCGTTCATTCCGGTGAATTGCGGCGGCATCACCGAGACGCTGGTGGAAGACCAACTTTTCGGCCACGAAGCGCACGCTTTCACTGACGCGCGCTCGCTGCGACGGGGCGATTTCGAGCTGGCCGACAAGGGAACGATCTTTCTAGATGAGATCGGCGAGATGCCCCTCAGCATGCAGCCAACTTTGTTGCGCGTGCTGGAATCGCGCACTTTTTTCCGGTTGGGCGGCGAGCGCGAGGTGCAGGCGAACGTGCGCGTCATCGCTGCCACCAACCGCGATCTGGAAGCGGCGGTGGCGCAGGGGCAGTTCCGGCAAGATCTGCTGTTCCGGCTGAACGTTTTCACCCTGCACATGCCGCCGTTGCGCGAGCGGCGCGAAGATATTCCGCTGCTCATCGCAGCGTTTTTGCGCGACCTGGGACGCAGCCTGAACAAGCCCAAGCGCCGGTTGAGCGCCTCTGCGCTGCGGCTGCTGGTGGCCTATGACTGGCCGGGCAACGTGCGCCAACTGCGCAACGTCTTGGAACGCGCCCTGATTCTCTGCCAGGGGCAAGACATTCAGCCGGAACACCTGCCGCCGGAGATCACCGGCCAACGCAACAGCGCCGTTGCCGCGCCGGACCCGGATGTGCTGTGGGAACGCTGGATGGATGCCGCGCCCTTCGATGCCGTCACTTTCAGCGAAGCCGGCGCGCGGGTGGAAACGCTGCTGTTGAAACGCGCCCTGCGCCAGTGCGCCAGCAAAGCCGACGCCGCCGCCATGCTGGGCATGTCGCCCGATTCCCTGGCCTATTACATCAAGAAATATGGTCTCACATAACGAACAGATCGGTCGGAGTTTAGCCCGCCCTTGTCCCCTCCCCAGCAGAGCCGGAGAGGGGGAAGTTGAAAGGACAGTGTTTATGCCGAAACGCATTCTCGCCATCGACGACAGCGATGATGTCCTCTATATCCTGGGGTTTGCCCTGGAACAAGCCGGCTTCGCCTTTCACGGTGCGCATAATGGCCAGGAAATGCGCGCCGCATTGGCACACGAATTGCCAGACTTAGTGGTGCTAGACCTGATGTTGCCGGATGTCAACGGCTATCAGGTGATCGAGGAGCTGCACCAGAACGCTCAGACGCGCGCTATTCCGGTTATTGTCGTCACTGCCAAAGCCGAAGCGATGTATGAGCGGATGAGCGCAGATCTCGGCGTGACCTGCCATATGATCAAGCCTTTCCATCCCGATTCCCTGGTCGCGCAAGCCCAGGCCATTTTGCAAGCGCCGTCTTGCCCGTGATGGCGCTTGCAGAGATCGACAGGCTCAGGTTATACTCAATACAGAACAGGCTCCATCTGGGTGGGTCCGAGTGCGGCTGGTTGTCGCCCCTAGCCACCACACACCGAGGGATGCGGTTATGTCGAAATACGAGCGTGAGATCGAAGAAATCCTGCGCAAGATCGATGATGGGCGCCCGCCAACGATGAGCGAGCGCGTCCGCCCGCAGGCGAACCGCAAACCGACGCCCATTCGCTCCCGCCGCCAGATGGGCACGCTGCGACCAGAGGTGGGCTTGCTGGCCGGTTTCGTCATCGCCTTCCTCGCGCAGACCGCCCGCTGGATCATGCAGCCGGCATCCGGTACAATGGCCGACACTGCCATCGGTGCCGCTGTGTTGCTGGGATTCGCCGTCATTGTGCTCACGCTGGTGTTGCACTGGACGGGCGGCAATCGCAGCATGGGCGTAGGCTGGCGCGG
>JAJPKG010000400.1 GCA_021323815.1 Pseudomonadota bacterium | reverse complement strand
TCACCTCCGAGGAGAATCAATACATGCCAGTGTATCACAACCGGCGGGCTTGAAAAGGGCCAATCTGCTGAGACACATGGATTCAATTGCCCGCAAACACGCGCCGGAAGAGATCCGACTGCAACAGCCCATCGGGATCGCGCTGGCGCTTCATTTCCAGAAAGCGCGCCACACGCTCAGGGCCGACGGTGCGGGCATAGGTCGCGGCGTCGAGCATATCATCTTTGGCCAGGTAAAACGTCGCGTCGTTGGCGACGGCGAGATTGCGCAGGTCGGCGAAGAGGCGATCCAGCCGGGATGCGTTGTGGCGGGTGACGTGAAAATCAAGCGAGAGGGAAAAGCAGTCTTGTTGGTAGCGCAGCAGAAAGGGATCGGCCCGGTGCTGCTTGAAGACGCAGAGATAGGGATAGAGCTTCATATGCTGCGCGCGATCCAGCATCTCGGCGAAGACGCCGGGGGCGCGCCCGCGTGGCACGAACACTTGCACCTGGCGCAGCCCGCCCGGCAGCCAGGATCGCTGCCAGTTGGGCAGGTAATCATGGAAGAAGTCGAACTGCGCGTGCGTCACCCGGCGTGGGTGCTCGCCCAAAAGCGCGCCCTTGCGATATTGCGCTTCATTCGCGGCGCGCATGGCGGGATCGGTGAAAAGCGGCTTCATTACGCGCCAGAGCTGATCGCGTGGCACTAACCCGGCGATGCGCGGACCGAGATCCTGCGCGTCGGGGTGCAGCGCCAACGAATCGGGCCACATCTCGAAATCGGCGCGCTCCACCAGCCCGCGCCCCAGTGATGCGCCGCTTGCGAAGCCATCGATCCAACCAACTAGATAATCGGCGTCGGCGGCGTTGCCGGCGAAAAGCGCGAACATCTCCGGCAGATTGCAGGCGGCGAAGGTGTGCGTGAGCAGCGTGCCGGAAACGATGCGCCGCAGCCGCAACGTCACGCTGGTGATGATCCCCAGCATGCCCAGCCCGCCGATGGCCGCGTGAAACAGATCGGGGTCTGATTGCGGCGTAACGGTAACGAGATCGCCCGCCGGGCTGAGCAGATCAAAACAGATGACGTGCTCGCCGATGGAGCCGAGCCGCCAGGCATTTTTGCCATGCACGTTCATCGCCAGCGCGCCGCCCAGCGTCGGTCCCATCGTTCCCGGCACCACCGGCGGCCACCAGCAATCCGCAATGACGGCGCGCCAGAGGTCGCGCACCGTCACCCCCGGCTCAACGGTAATGACGCCGTTCAGGCTATCCCACGCCGTCACGCGGCGCATGCGCGAGAGGTCCAGCACCACCTCTTCGCGGTTCAACGCGGCGTCGTTATAGCTATAGCCCGCGCCGCGCGGGACAACAGTGTGGCCGTTGGCGCGGGCATAGGCCAGCACCGAGCGGATCTCCTCCACCGATTCCGGCTGCCACACATACCCTGCCGCGCGCTGGACCATCGCCCAGCCGTGCAGCATGGCGATGCGTTCAACCGGCAACGGCGCGTGCGAGGGTGTCATACGTTCAGCCTCCGGAAGAGGCGCGAGGGAATGGCGCGCACCAGACGCATGATCGGCCCCCACACAGCGGGAATGTAGGCGATCTGCTGGTCGCGCCCGGCGGCGGCGAGGATCTCGCGGGCAGCGCGCTGGGGCGGGATGACGGGCAAGAAGCGCGGCGTTTTGGCTCCTTTGAGCATCGGCGTGGCGACATAGCCGGGCTTGACGGTGATGACATGCACGCCTTTGACTGAGAGCCTGTTGCGCAGCGATTCCAGATACGCATCCAGCGCGGCCTTCGACGCGCCATAGGCTGGATTCGCCCGCCGCCCGCGATCCCCGGCGACGGATGAGATGCCGATGATCGTTCCCTGGCGCGTGCGGCTGAAGCGCGCCGCCGCCTCATTCAGCCAGGCGAACGCCCCCAGCAGATTCGTCTCGATCACCTCAGCATCTTGCGCGGTGTCATAGCCGTCCAGCTTGACGGGGGGCATGATTCCGGCGGCGTAGATGATGCAGTCCAGCCCGCCCAGGTCGTGCGTGATCTGCTGGAACAGCGCCGGCACCGCCGCGCGGTCGGTCACATCATGGGGATACGCCCGCGCATGCTCCGCGCCGATGCGCTGCGCCGCCTCCTCCAAGGCATCCGCCCGCCGCGCCACCAGTGCCACCTGTGCGCCCTCACGCGCCAGTTCTTCCGCCAGCGCCAGGCCGATGCCCGACGATGCGCCGACAACGATGGCTCGCTGAAACTGCGCCATATGCCTGATTTCCTTGCTCACCGTTTCGCTAGGGGCGATGGCATGCCTCGCCCGCTGTCAATAGCAGCAGCTGTCTTTATAGCCGCAGTTCTCGCAGATGCTCGCCTTGCCGCCTTTGAGATCCGGCATGGGGTGGCCGCACACGGGGCAGAGCATCTGGCGCGGGCCAAGCGGCAACGCGGGCGCATCAGGCATAGGTGCGGCATCATTCGGGGATTCATCAGCAGTGGATGGATGAAGCGGATGCATAGATAACTCCCGGCGGCGATTCTTTCTTTATTATGCCACACCTTCCAGCATGCTCCCCCAAACATCTCTCTTGACGAGCAGCTTGTGCATGCGAAATAGTATGGGCAAGCTCATTTGCCCTATCTTGCCCTCATCCCGAAGGAGATTGCATCCATGTCTGACGCGCATGAAACGCAGAGCCACCAGCACGAGCATTCCCCCGCGCCGGAATTACAGCACCACGAAGCGCGCGAGCATCACGGCAAACACCACGAGCGCGACCATCACCAAAAGCTTTTCACGCTCGACCAGTTTTACGCCATGCAAAAGATCGCGCAGGATGTCGCCAACCAGCAATTCAAGCGAATGGTGGTGGTAACGAACAACATCATCGTCTCGGCAGTGGCGCTGCTGGCCTCGGCGGCGGGCTTGATCACCGCGCTGGCATGGAACAAGGCGATCTCAGACTGGCTGCCGACAGCGCCAATCTTTTCTATCCACGATCGGCTCATCAAAGAATTCGCCTATGCTGTCGCTGTCACGTTGTTTGTGGTCATCGCCGTCGGCATTCTCGGTTTCATCACCTCGCGGGTGAAAGGCAACAACGTGCTGGATCTATGAAAGTGGGGGAAGCAAAGCGATCCCAAGGGATCGCCCCTCCACCTGCCTCGGACTTCCGGCCTATTGCCATACGTAGGCAATCCCAGCCGGGGCGGTTCTTCGTCTTGTTTCTTGACACCACCAGAGCAACAGGCGATAATGAATGGTAGAATCCCGTATTCGTACCATCCGAGCATTGCTTTATGTTCGCGCCTTCACGCACGGGATGTTGACGCCGCCAGCACGTCAACAAGGAGCCCGCTTTTATGGCGACCGCCGATATCGCAGTTGATTCCTTCCGCACGCTGTTACAATGTTGCGCCGAATATATGGATGGCAGCGCGCTGGAAACCGTGCGCCGCGCCTATACGGTGGCGGAGCGCGCTCACCGGGGAACGGTGCGCGCGTCGGGCGAACCATATATCGAGCATCCCCTGGCGGTGGCGTTGTGGCTGGCCGAGCGCCAGGTAGCGGCGGATTGCATCGCGGCGGCGCTGTTGCACGACGTGGTGGAAGATACCCCCGTGTCGCTGCAACGGTTATATAATCAATTCGGACCGGTCATCGCCAATCTGGTTGACGGCGTCACCAAATTCGAGGCCGTCGAAGAACCCGACGAGGGCGACGAGCTATCCCGCAAGCGCGAGGTCAAACGCCAGCAGCAAGCCGAGACGCTGCGCAAGCTCTTCCTGAAAATGGCCGAAGATCCGCGCACCGCGCTCATCAAGATCGCGGATCGGCTGCATAACCTGCGGACGTTGGACGCGATGCGCCCCGAAAAGCAGGCGGCCAAAGCGCGCGAGACGCTGGAAAATTACGTGCCACTGGCGCATCGCCTGGGGATGGGCGAGGCGAAATATGAGATGGAAGACCTCGCCCTGCGCTATATCGACCCGCGCCGTTACGCCTGGCTGAAAGAGCAGATCGACCGCGAGGCCGCGCGCCGCGCCGACCAGACCCAGGCAACAATGCATGCGCTGCAACGCGTGCTGGCGCAACACGGCATTGCGGCAGAAGTGAAACCGCACGTCAAGCACCTTTACAGTGTCCATCGCAGAATGTTAGAAACCGGCAATGAAACCATCAGCGAAATGAACGACTTCATCACCTATACCGTTCTCGTTCCCACCAACCACGATTGCTATGTCGCCTTGCACGCCATCCACAGCCAGTGGCAGCAGATCGATCGCCGCGTGCGCGATTATATCGGCGCGCCCAAGCTCAACGGCTATCAATCGCTGCACACCACCGTTTTCGGCTTCGTGGGTTTCGAGGATCCGTTCGACATCCACATTCGCACCCCCGCCATGCAACGGCTGGCGGATTACGGTCCGGTGCTGCTGGCCGCGACCAACACGGGGGTCGGCTGGCAGGCCCACGACCGCTCTCAGGCGTGGATCGATCAAGTGCGCTCGTGGCAGCACGAACTGGCACTTTCCGCGACCGATCTGGTGGACGCGGTGCGCGGCGACCTGTTTCAGGACCAGATCTTCATCTTCACTCCTAAAGGCGAGATCAAAGATGTGGCCGTCGGCTCAACCGTGCTGGACTTCGCCTATCGCATCCATACGGAACTGGGAGAACATTGCGTGGGCGCGAAGGTGACGGGCAACGACAACATCATGCGCCTGGAAGGGCGCGACTATGTGCTGCAAGACCGCGATACGGTGAATATCCTCACCGAGAGCGAGGTCCACCCCGACGCGAGCTGGCTGCGCGTGGCGCATACCCATCATGCGCGCGATGCCATCCTGCATTATCTGCGCGTCAACGGGCTGCCAACGGTGGATAAAACCCACGATGAAACGCCCCTGCCGGCCAGCCAGATCACTTCGGTGCGCCTGGGCTGGTGTTGC
>JAJPKG010000405.1 GCA_021323815.1 Pseudomonadota bacterium | reverse complement strand
GATTCGCGGTGGTGCAACAGTCCACTGGCGCACTCATCGGCTATTGCGGGTTGCAATGGCTGCTGTTGGACCACGGCCTCTATAAATCGCCGGAGGTCGAGATCTTTTATGCCCTCGCGCCTGAATATTAGGGTCAGGGCTACATGACCGAGGCCGCGCAAGCCGTCATCCGTTTCGCGTTTGAGGACCTCAAGCTGAAGCGCATCGTGAGCACCGCGCTCAGCGCCAATGAGCGCTCCCTGGGAGTGATGCGCCGGGTGGGCATGCGCGTGGAGCGCGACCTCATCGACCGCGACTGGAACGTCGGCATCATCGAAAATCCCCTGGTGGCGGAGCGCGCGCCGGAGTTGATTTCGGCCTATTCACGCTAGGCCCCGCCCCCTGACCCCCTCCCCAGCAAAGCCGCAGAGCGGGAGACCAGAGGGGAACGATGCATTGTGCCCGAAAGAAGAGGAAAGCATGAGCCAGCGCCGCACCTCCGCAAAGAACGCCGCCGCCGAGACGAACAACACCGTGCCGGCGGATCTTGCCTTTGAAGACGCCTTCGCCGAGATGCAGAAGGTCATCGCGCAGTTGGAAGGCGGCGACCTTGCGCTGGATGCCGCCATCACTGCCTTTGAGCGCGGCATGCGACTGGCGCAGCACTGCACCACCTTGCTGGATCAGGCGGAGTTGCGCGTGCAGGCGCTGGAAGTGGAGACCGAGGGGACCTTCACCCTGCGCGATATCGCCGTCGAGACGGATTGACACGCTGCACGGGTTCAAGCCACAGCGACTTCACTGGCTTTCTGTCAGCGCAGATGAATGCGACCGTGAACGACGCAGCCAACCGCGCTGAATCCGCTGGTGATAGCCCGGAGGGGTTTCTGTTCCGAGCCGGGAGGTTGTGCTCGCGGCACTCATGGGGAGAGAGCATCTCGCCAGTGTTTGTTAGAGGAATGTATCGATGCGCGTCGTCACTCTGGCTTCCAGCAGCAGCGGCAATGCCACACTTGTGTGCGCCGGCGAAACGGCGGTGCTGGTGGATGCCGGGCTGAGCGCGCGGATCTTGACGGCGCGGCTGCGCCAGGCGGGAATGGAGACAGAGAAACTGGCAGGCATTGTGCTGACGCACGAGCACACCGATCACTCCTGTGGCGCGGCTGCGCTGGCGCGGCAATGCAACGTGCCGCTCTATGGTGATCGCCGCACGCTGGACGCCGTGACACGCAGCAGCATCGCCCGCATGCCTGATGGCGGCACAGAGGACGCGCGCCCGCTGGTGCTGGAACCACGCCCGGCAGGCACATCATGGCAGATCGGCGCGTTGCGCGTCACCAGTTTCCCCGTGCCGCATGATGCCGTCGCGCCGTGCGGCTATCTGCTGGGGACGGATGCCTGGCAGGCGTGCATCGTCACCGACTGCGGCGAAATCACCGAAACCATCTTCACGCATTTGCGCCAAGCGCAGGTGATCATTCTGGAAGCGAACCACGACCGTGAGCAACTGTTGCGCGGCCCCTATTCCCCATCGCTGAAAAAGCGCATCCTCAGCCCCACCGGCCACCTGGCGAATGATCAGACGGCAGAAGCGCTGTGGAACCTGCTGGATGACGCGCCGCGCTGGGTGTGGCTGGCACACCTGAGCCGCACCAATAACACGCCCTCTCTCGCCCGCGACGCCGTTGTCACACGGCTGGGCGCGCGCCGCCTGCGCTCTGCCCGGCTGGACGTGCTGCCCCCCGGCTTCGGTCTGGCATGGGATAGCGCAGAATTGCTGGCTGGTGGCCGCCGGTAAAGATTTTTTCACCGGATCAGCGTTGACAAGCGCTTGCCGGGCGTGTACGATATCAAGTGCCATCTCTCGATGCATTTCACTGCTGGAAAGTTGGGCCTTTGATGGAAGATCTCGCGCGCAATAACCGCAGCTTCACCATTTCCACCATCATCATGCTGGTGGTGGCGGCGATCATCGTCGGCGTGGCCATGCTCTTCTTCCCGCTGACCGCGTATGATGATCCCAATGCGGGCATCATCCCCGGCTTGATCAACACCCCTGCCGGCAATGCGCTGGTGGTGGGCTTTTTCGCCCTGCTGGCGGGGAACATCGCCTTTTACCTGAACACCATCATTCGCCTTGAGCGCGAGCGCGCCGACATCTTGGAGCGCGCGACAGCCACGCGCGAGGCCCCGCAGCTCCCGCGCAAGAATCCCAAAGCGCTGAACGGCGACAACAAAGCATAGACGTTGCCCCTATCGTTTGGTACTATCTCCGCCGAAATGAGAGATAGTACCTTTTTTGTTGGCGACGCAGAATGCCCCTTGCGCAATGCCCGACCAAACGTTATGATAGCAGACATGGAGGCACGCTGGACGCGCGCCTCAAGCAGGGTATGTTTTTTGCATTAAAGAGGAGTCCTTCGCGCATGTCTGATCTTCCAGTGACGCCCCAACCCTCGCGTGGCTCGCGGCGGCGCTTCACCAAAATCATCCTCGGCGCAGTGGCGCTGACCGCTCTCATTCTTTCCATCGCCCTCGTCTTGCCTGATCGTGCCAAAGCAGCCACGCATCCCGGCGGCGATATTCAAAATCCCGTCATCCGCAACGTAGACATCGCCCGCCCGGCGGTGGTGCGCATTGAGACGGCGTTCAGCAGCGTTACGGTTTCACTCCACTTTTGTGCCGGTGAGAATGACTCTTTCGCGGCTCCTCCGGTGGGCGGTCTGGGATCAGGCGCATTTATATCCTCGCATGGGGATATCCTCACCGCTGGTCACGTGGTCAAGGCTCCTCCCGGCGATCTGGAAGATTTTGAACTGACCCTGCCCACTGTTGATGCGCAGATCGTGAAACTGGTGGCAGCGCATTGCCACCAGACGCTCGATGGCAGCACCTTAGCCAACGACTATCTCACCGATCCTACCTTGCAAACAGACATCGTCTTCACTTTCGCCTCGCCCATCGACAAGGTATGGCTTGACACCAGCTATGTTGGTTCATACAGCGCAACCTCAGTGCGGGATGTCAAATATTATCCCTACACGGTCGAGGGCCTTATTAATTTCGTGAACTCAAATGGCGGCATCGGCGACGATGTTTCCGTCATTCACGTGGACGGGTTGACGGATATGCCGTCAATTCCCATCGGCGACAGCGATGCGGTCTCACCCACCGACACCTTAACCATCATCGGATATCCCGGCAACGGTGATAGCAACCATTATACGCAAGGACAACCAACAGCAATTCCCAACGATTTCCTCACCGAGTCGATCAACCAGGTTTATGTGAGCGCCATCAAAACGAACGACAGCAACGGCAAGCTCATCCAGGTCGGTGGCAACGTTGAACATGGCGACAGCGGTGGCCCGGCACTGAACGCGGCGGGGGAAATTGTCGGGGTGGTCAGCTTCGGCGGCACCGATCAGCCTGACGGCACCAGCTTCTTGCAGGCGGTCTCTAACGCCAAGCAAATCATCCAGCAGGCGAACATCGACACCACGCCCGGCCCGTTCGAGAACAAGTGGCGGCAGGCGCTGACGGACTTTGGATCCACCGCGCCCGGCCACTGGCACAAGGCCGTCACGGAACTGAAAGACATCCAGACCAATTATCCAAACTTTAAGGGCGCGGATGACTATCTGACCTACGCGGAAGAGCAGGCACAGAATGAGTCTACCAGCACGCTGAGCAATCCCTCGGCGCTGGCGGGCATCGGTCTGGCGGCGCTGGCGGGCGTCGCGCTGCTGGCGATCATCATCGCCGTCGTTGCGGGCCGTCGCCGCAAGCCACAGGCTGCCGTTGCGGTCGCTGCCCCGGTGAGCGCAAGCTACACGCCGCAAGCGATGTATCCCCCCTCGGCCCCGCAGAGCTATTCAGCGAGCGGCTATCCGCCTTCGGCCCCGCAAGGCTACCCACCCCCGCCGCCGGCCTCGCCTTATGGCGGCCAGCAGATGAGCGGCCCTGCTTCGGATGTCGCGCCTTCCGCGCCCGCCCAAGCCGTGTGCGTCAACGGCCACCCCATGCAGCCCAACGAGATCTATTGCCGCACCTGCGGTGCCCCGCGCAGGCAGTGATCAGCCAACAAGAGCAAGAAGTCCCTTATCCCAGTGTTGGGATAAGGGATTTTTGTTGCCTGGTATGCCAGCATGTTTGAAGCCAGGGGAAACAGCACACCATCCGCTCTTTCACCGGCTGGTGGTTTTGTGAGATAGCGCACTATCATTGCGATAGAAGTGCCTAGGCATTGAATAGCCGTTGTTAGCCCTTATTGCCCCATGAACCCTTGCCAGAAAATGGCGACGCGGTCGCGCAGCAGGCGGTTGGCGCTGGAGTTGAGGAAGGGATCGCTTTGCCAGAGGCGCTCGGCTTCGCAGCGGGTGAGCGCGACCAGTTCAGCATCGGTCAGTTCGGCTACGCGCAGTTCGGGCAGGCCGCTCTGGCGCGTGCCGAAAAATTCGCCAGGGCCGCGCAGGCGCAGATCTTCTTCCGCCAGGCGCAGGCCGTCGGTGGTGGATTCGATGGCCGTCAGGCGCTCGCGGGCGTTCGCGCCGGCATCTTCGCTGAGCAGATAACAGTAGGATTGATGCTCGCCGCGCCCGACGCGGCCCCGGAACTGGTGCAATTGTGCCAGCCCGAAGCGGTCGGCGTCTTCGATCACCATCACCGTCGCGTTGGGCACGTCCACGCCGACTTCGACCACCGCCGTCGCTACCAGAATGTCGATCTCGCCATCGCGGAAGCGGCGCATGGTGGCGTCTTTCTCGGCGTTTTTCAGGCCGCCGTGAACGAGGCCCAGGCGCAGATGCGGGAAGACCTCGGTTTTCAATCGCTCGAACTCGGCCACCGCCGCCTTCGCTTCCAGCGCCTCGGATTCTTCGATCAAGGGGCAGATGATATATGCCTGGCGGCCCTGCGCGACCTCATGCGCCACCAGGGCATAGGCTTCTTCGCGCCGCGCCCCCGCCCGCCAGCGCGTGATGATGGGCAAGCGCCCGCGCGGCATCTGATCGATCACGGAAAGATCCAGGTCGCCATAGACCGAGAGGGCCAGGGTACGCGGGATGGGCGTGGCGGTCATCACCAGCAGATGCGGGGTCAGATCGCCACCCTTGCGCCGCAAAATCTCGCGTTGTTCCACGCCGAAACGATGCTGCTCATCCACCACCGCCACGCCCAGGCGGGCGAAATTCACGCCTTCTTGGATGACGGCATGGGTGCCGACGACCACCTGCGCCTGCCCAGAGGCGATCTGCGCCAGCGCCTCGCGCCGCGCCCCCGCCCGCTGGTTGCCCAGCAGCCCGACAACCTGGATGCCGAATGGCGCGAGCATTTTCGTGAGGCCGCGCACATGCTGCTCGGCTAAGATCTCCGTCGGGGCCATGAGCGCGCCCTGATAGCCGCAGAGCGCGCCCGCCAGCAGTGCCGCCGCCGCCACCACCGTCTTGCCGGACCCCACGTCGCCCTGCACCAGGCGGATCATCGGCTCAGTGCGCGCCATGTCATCCAGCACTTCGCCGATGACACGCCGTTGGGCATCGGTCAGCGCGAAAGGCAGCGACGACTCGAAGCAGGTCGCGCTGGCGAGTTGCGCTGCACCCCAGAGGCCCCACCCCCCGGCTCCCTCCCCAGCAAAGCTGGAGAGGGGTAATGTAGTTTCACGCAACCCAATTTCCATCTTCGCTGATTCTTGCAATGGGGATGGCTGCCCTGCCTGCTCTTCCCTCTCCAGCCGTGCTGGGGAGGCGTCATGGGTGGGACCTGCTGCCAGAATGGCGTTTCTGGGAATGTCGATGCTCGGCGCGCGCTCGCCACTACGCCAGTTGGCGCGGCGTGCCAGCATGCCGAGTTGGATCAGGAACAGTTCGTCGAAAGCCAGGCGGGTGCGGGCGCGATGCAGCGCCGCGCCGCTTGCCGGATAGTGATATTCCGCCAGGGCTTCGGGCAGCGACATCAGACGCGCGGATTGGCGGACGGAAAGGGGCAGGTAGTCGGTGACGAGGCTGGCGCAGCGATCCACCACCCATTTGGTGGCGCGCCGCAACGATTTCGCGCTCAGCCCTTCGGTGAGGGGATAGACCGGCACCAGCCGCCCGGTGTTGATGAGATCGCCCTGTTCGGGCAGTTCGTGGCTTTTCACGGTGAAGCTGATGGAGTTGCCGAAACGCTGCTTCACGCCGGTCAACACGATCTGCGCGCCACGCGGCAGTTGCTTCTGCAAATAGGGCTGGTTGAACCAGACGGCGCGCAACGAGCCGGTGTCATCCGAGATCTTGGCGATGGTGCGCACCACGCGGCCCGCGCGCACATTTTCCACTTCCCAGATGACGCCCAGCGTCGTCACTGTCTCATCGAACGGCAGGTCCGCGATTTTGTGCAGCGCGGAAAAGTCCAGATGCTCGCGTGGCAGGTGATAGAGCAGATCGCGCACGGTGCGGATGCCCAGCCGGCCCAGCTTTTCCGCCATCACCGGCCCCACACTGGGCACAGCGGTCACATCGGCATCCAGCAGATATTCGCCAACGGGGGGTGAGGCTTTGGTGGTGAGCGCTTTTGCCGTCGCGGCAGATGCCTTTTCGGGTGTGGTCGCATCTTTGGGTTTGGTGGTTGGTTTGGTGCTGGCGCGTCCATTGGGGGAGGGTGAGCGCGCGGCTGGACCGCCGGGGGCAAGATCCCCCCGGCTCGAAACAGAAACCCCTCCGGGCTGTACGGTGCTGGGATCGCGCCGGGGGGAAGGATCATCAGGCGAAGCATGATGTGCCCCTGCGGAACCAGGGGAAGCGATGTCATGACGTAAGCCACTGTGTGGATGATTTCCGCGTCGTTCCGCGCGAGTTTCCGTGTCCTCCGTGTCCCGTCCTCTCGCTCTTTCTCCAGTTTTGCTGGGGGGTGGGACATCGGCCAGCAGAGCCAGGGCGGAGCGCACGCGGGCGACGCGCTGCATGGGATCGAGCGTGGCATAATCGGCGAACATGGCAGCGAGGCGTTGGGCCTGGGGATGCGACGCAGCATCAGACGCCCAGCGTGAAAAGAAGCTGGCGAGACCACCCATCACGGCCACATCCGCGTGGTTGGTGCGTTGTTCGTGCAACAAGATCTTGCGCGCCCGTTCGGCCAGCGGCACCATGCTCGAAAACTCCCTCCAGCGATGTCACAGATCTCTATTGTATCGCTTTTGTGGGGAGGGCGCGCCACATTTCCTATGTCAAGGTGAGAAGCGTCCTCTTGCGCGACGTACAATAATAGTGTGGAGTGATTTTCGTTCGCCTCGTTCATCCCAAAGGAGCGCGCCCATGAACATGCAGCCCATATCGCCGGAGATCACCGCGCAGTTGCAAGCGCATATTCGCTCGATCCCCGATTTTCCGCAGCCGGGCATCTTGTTTCGGGATATCACGCCGCTGCTGGGCGATGCGGCTACCTTGCGGCTGACAATTGATCTGCTGGCCGCACCGTTTCGCGCCGCGCAGATCGATTACATCGTGGGCATTGAGTCGCGGGGATTTTTGTTCGGGATGCCGCTGGCCTATCAATTGGGTGTGGGATTCGTGCCGGTGCGCAAGATGGGCAAGCTGCCGCATCGGACGCTTCAGACCGAGTATACACTGGAATATGGAACGAACGTGCTGGAAGTGCATGCTGATGCCATACCTCCCGGCAAGCGCGTGGTGATCGTGGACGATCTGCTGGCGACGGGGGGAACTGCGGCGGCGACGGCGACGCTGATGGAGCAATTGGGCGCGCAGGTGGCGGGCATGGCATTTGTGATCGAGCTGAGCGGGTTGGCGGGCCGCGCGAAGCTGGCCGGCATTCCTATCCACGTATTGCTGAGTTATCCATAAGTCCTAGCCAACATCCTGTGCCTGATCAAAAGTATCGACAGGATATCGGATTTATGCTACCATTGTCCCACTGTCGGGCGGTCATGTGGAACCGCTGACACTGAAGGAGGCCACGACTATGCCGCATTGGGAAGATGAACTCCGGGCGCTGCTCGCTTCATTGGGCGTCACGCTTGAAGACGATGCCAACTCCTCCCGCAAGGAAGCGGCTTCCTTCGATGGCGAAGAGGTTCCCACAGACGCGATGGTGCGTGAATGGGAAGCGCAGCAAGACGAAACCCTGGCCGACAGCGATGAAGATCAGTTCAGCATGATCAATCGCGAGATGGAAGCGACGGTGCAGGAAGTGGCGCGGCTGGTGCGCACGGGGCGCATGGAGCCGGCGCTGCGCGACGATGTGGTGCATGTGTTGCGCGCCCTCACCCGCCAGTTGCCCGGCAATGCCGCAGATGCCGAGGAATGGCGCTATACTTCGGCGGCGGCGGTGCTGCATTTCTGCCGCCTGGTGTTGCGGCTGGCGCACGCGCTGGCCCGCCAAGAGTAAGCGCAATTATCAATATCACAACGGACGGTCAGGAATGGCCGTCCATTTGTTTTTCGCAAAGAAGTTGTAAGCAACTGGGGCCTGTCCCTCAGGCTTTGAGGAAGGCGAGCAGATCCTTGCTGACTTGTTCGCGGTGAGTCTGTGGCAGCCCGTGTGGAGCTCCGGGGTAGACTTTTAATGTGGAATTCTGAACAATTTTCACCGTCAGTTCAGCGGAATCACGGATGGGAACGATTTGATCATCGTCGCCGTGGATGATGAGCATGGGCGTCCCCATCTGGTCGATCTGCTTGAGATCTTCATTTAGATCCGTCTCTGAAAACGCTTTGATGCAATCATAGGCTCCCTTGAAGCCACATTGCATGGACAGCAGCCAGAAGCTATCGCGCAGCCCTTGCGACACCGTTGACCCCGCCCGGTTCGCGCCATAGAAGGGCGCACTGAGATCTTTGTAGAATTGCGAGCGGTCGGCGAGCAACCCTGCGCGGAGCTGATCAAAGGACTCGATGGGCATCCCGTTGGGATTAGCGTCGGTCTTCAGCATCAGCGGGGGAATGGCGTCAACCAGGACGATTTTCGCGACGCGTCCTTTGCCGTGCTGAGCCAGATAGCGCGTGACTTCGCCGCCCCCTGTCGAGTGGCCGACCAGCACAACATCGTGCAGATCCAATTGTTCGATCAGTTGTGCCAGATCACTGGCATACGTGGTCAGATCATTGCCATCCCATGGTTGGCTGGAACGGCCATGCCCGCGTCGATCATGGGCGATGGCGCGATAGCCATTGCTGGCGATGAAAAACAACTGTTCATCCCAAGCATCTGCATTCAGTGGCCAACCATGACTGAAAACCACCGGTTGGCCTGTCCCCCAATCTTTATAAAAGATTGTCGTGCCATCTTTTGTGGTGATTGTTCCCGTACTCATCAAGTGCATCTCACTTTCTTGCGATGATGCCTCATGCGACATGAGGCCGACATGGTAACTCTCAACAAAAGGATGCTGTGAAGGTGTGACAGCGCCATTACATGCATCGCCGTTGCCGAACGGCGCAAGTCTCCCAACAGGGGCAGTGAGCGCAGGGCTGTCTGAAAAGCGCAAGCTGATGAGTAAGTGAGATAAGGATTTTCTTAGCTTGATGCATCGAGTGTGGCGCGCATGATCTCCAGCGGCGCACCTTT
>JAJPKG010000169.1 GCA_021323815.1 Pseudomonadota bacterium | reverse complement strand
TATGAAGCCGGGGGTGGCAATTCCGGCGGGTTGGGCGTGTGGTCAGACGGCAAGGGCGGCGCTTGCGGGGACTTCTGCTCTGCTTCCGTCCGCTGTCGTTCTGCCGCCGCGCGCAAAATCTGCGAGATCGGCTCAATCAGATCAATGGGCAGCGGGAAAATGATGGTCGAATTTTTCTCGACAGCGATCTCGGTCAGGGTTTGCAGGTAGCGCAGTTGCAGCGTGGCCGGCTCGCGACCGATGATGGCCGCAGCCTCGCCCAACTGGCGCGATGCCTGCAACTCGCCCTCGGCGGCGATGATCTTGGCGCGCTTCTCGCGCTCAGCTTCGGCTTGCTTGGCCATGGCGCGCTGCATGTTGACGGGCAGCTCCACGTCTTTGAGCGCCACCGTCGTTACCTTCACCCCCCAGGGTTCGGTCTGCTCGTCGATGATCACCTGCAAGCGGTGGTTGATGATCTCGCGCTCGGCCAAAATCTGGTCCAGTTCGGATTGCCCCAACACATTGCGCAACGTCGTCTGGGCGATCTGCACCGTCGCGCGCAGATAATCCGCCACATTGACGATGGCTTTGGCGGGATCGACCACGTTGAAATAGACCACCGCGCTGACTTTCATCGTCACGTTGTCGCGGGTGATGATCTCTTGGGGGGGTACCTCAATGCTCAGCGTGCGCAGATCCACCTTGCGCACGCTGGTGATCCAGGGGGTCACATAAAACAAACCGGGACCGCGCACACCCGCCAGGCGGCCAAGCCGGAACACAACGCCGCGTTCATATTGGTTGGAAACGCGCAGCCCGGAAAGCGCGGTGAAGATGCCGATCAGCCCAACCACGCTGGCACCCACCAACAACAGGGTAAGAGGATCCATGAAACATGCCTCATTTCGCAGAAGAATCAGAAGAGTTCGGGGGAGCATCAATCAAAGAGCGTTCGCGCGCCTGGGCCACCAATTCATCCACAGACGGCGTGACGATCAGGCGCAGATTTTCCACGCCCACCACACGCACGCGCCGCCCGGCGGGGATGACCTGATCGGCGAAGGCGTCATCCAGCCGTGCCGCCCAGTTTTCGCCCTGGGCCAGCACACGGCCTTCCGGCACGAGATCGATCACAACGGTTGCCGTGCTATCCAGCAGGCGCGCGTGGGCCGGCAAACCAGGGGATGTGCGTGCCAGGCGCAAGACGTTGATGGTGAGCGCCGCGCCGCCGACCGAGAGCGCCGCGAATGCCGTTGCCGCGAGCAATGGCGGGATGGCTCCTGCGGCGACCAACACCACGACCCCGGCCATCACCACCCCACCGCCTATCAGCGCCGCACGCAGGCAGCCATGATGCCCAATCGCCGCCGCTATTTTCTGTTGCGCCATCGCGATCACGTCTTTCGCAGAAACAAACGCCGTATGTTCCGGCTTGCCTCCTTTCGTATTGTACGGCTTGCGGCGCAGTCCGTCAATCCGGTTGTCCCCAAAATGTCGCCAATTACCACCGGTGGGGATGAGACAAAAGGGGTAGAGGCTGGATGATATTTCACAAGTGATGGTATACTAGAATCGATTCAATTCGCATCTACCCACTATTGAAACAAAGGATGTATCACTATGCAAAAGATTCGCTTGTCGTGGCTCGCCAAAGGCGTTGCCGCCCTCACCCTGGCGCTGGCGCTCGTGTTTTCCGCCGCGCACTTCGGCACGTCGCAGACGGCGGTTGCCCATGCCGCCATTGTGCCGGCGCATGATTCACAGGCGCTCGTCCTGACGCTGCACACCCAGACGACAACCCTCGCGCCTAACGCGTGCGTCACGCCGCTGGCAGCCCACACCACGCTCGGCGGCACGTTCGCGCCGGTGCAGGAACCAGTCATCATCGTGCATCCGCAGCTCTCGCGCTGCCTGATGCCGCTCACGCTGTCGCTGTCGAACACGGGGTGGTATAGCCTGCTGTACCCAAACTTCGTGCTCAACCTCAGCCAGTTGCTCAAATAGCACCAGACGCCCTCGTTGTACACTGAAGAAGAAACATGTGTATAGCGAGGGTGCTTATTCATGTCACAATCACAAGCTGACCCGCCGGAGATCGCTGCTGCCGTTGAAGATATCGCTGAGTATTGGGGGCGGATGGCGCAACGCTGGCCCTGGATGCGCCAGCAATCGCTTCGCCCAGTCTACGTTCTGGCGGGCGAGATGTTGCAAGCGCTGGTGCGCGCCTTTCCCGCCATGCTGCGTTCCAACCAGGCGCGCTGGTATGCCCGCGTGGTGCACGACACTCCCAGCATCTACGTCCTTTTCCCCGACATGTTCCGCGATGAAGCGCGCAAACGCCTCGGCAGCGCGGACGTCCACGCGCTGGAAGGCAAAAATGCCGTCTCGTTTCTCTATCTGGCGCAGATCGACGGCAAAACACAGCCGGCCAAGACCTTGCTACTTTCCACCGACCTGCACGCGCCGATGTTTCGCGCCCAGCTCGCCCACGAACTGCTCAACTGCGCCACCGCAACGGATTGGGACGGCACCGAACTGCGCGCCGGATTCCGTCGCGTGGTCTTCGCCGCCGGCTCGCCCGTGCAGTGGGGCGCGCATCTGGGCGACCTGCTGATCGACACGCTGCTTTTCCCTTTCCTGCCCACCGCAACTGCCTACACGCTGGAATCGCTGCTGGATGGCGCGCAGGGGCCGTATTGGCGCATCGCCCAGGCATTGGGAAAAAAGCTGCCGGCGGATATTATCCAGGCGGCGCTCTTTGGTCCTGCTGCCGACCGCGAGACCTTGATCGGCTGGCTGAATGAAGCTTTTGAGCGCGGCGACGCCTCCGTCTGGCTGGATCGCCTCATCGCCGATCGCCGGTGGGACGAATTGACCGAAGCTGTGGGCACCTAGAGCAGTGTGTGAGCGGGCCGGCGGCTTGGAGCGACCTGCTTCGCTCACTGGGTTCGCTTCCTACGGCGCAGTTCGCCACCGCGCCCATGTTCACCTCCCCGGCATCTGCACCTCGCGCGCATAGAGCCGCGCGGCATAAAGCGCCAGCACCGCGCCCAGCGCCAGCGCCGGAGCGCCGCAGAACACCAGCGCGTGCGCCACATTGTGGCCGGCGATGTGACCGGCCAGCGTGCCCACCAGCGTCGGGGATTCCACGTCGCCCAGCAAATGCGCTGCGGTCATGATCACCGCCAGCGCGGTGGCACGCAATGCCGCCGGCACCACGTCTTGAATGGCCGCGTTGAGGGGGCCGTTATACATGTTCATGAATATGGTGCCAATGAAGGCCAGCCCCAGCAACAAGGCGAGATTCTGCGAGAGGAAACCCGCGACGAAAAACGGCACCGCGCCGCCGAACCCCAGCGCAATGGTCAGCATCCGCCCGCCTTTGCGGAACGCGCTCAGGCGATCGGCCAGCCAGCCGCCCAGCAACGTGCCGCCCACGCCGGCGGGGATGAGCAACCCGCCCGCCAGCAACGCCGTCGTCTGGATGCCGAGATGATAGTGCTCTTTCAAATGGATCGGCACAAAGACGACCGCCGGCGTGGTGACAAATAGCCCCAATGCCTGCAAGAGAATGCTCACGCGCACGGTGGGACTGCGCAGCACCGCGCGCACCTGCGCCAGCCAGCCCGCCAGATCATGACGAAAGCCGCTGCCACGCGAGGCCGTGTCAGGCGCTTGCGCTGCCAGTTTCGCCACCTGCCGGTCGGCTTCGTCATACGCCACGCGGTCGGCGCAACGCCAGATGAGCCAGGCCAGCACCAATCCCGGCGGGCCGCAGAGCAGAAACGCGAACCGCCAGCCGAAATGCTGGGCGATGATGCCGCCGGCGACGAAACCGACTGCCGTCCCCACCAGCGTGCTGGCACCCCACCGGCTGAGAATCTGCGCCCGGCGTTGCATGGGGAAATAGGCCGCCAGCAACGCCGCGCCAGCGGGAATGTAGCTGGCTTCGCCGATGCCCAGAACCGCTCGCCCGGCAAACAATTCCCCAAACGTGTGTGCGACGGCGGTATACCACGTTGCCAGGCTCCACAGCGCCACGCCCACCGCAATGATCTTCGTGCGCGAGGCACGGTCGGCCAGCAAACCCATCGGCAGCGCCGCCAGGGTATAGACCAGCAAAAATGCGCTGGCTGTGGCCCCAACCTGCGCGTCATCAACATGAAAGGCGCTTTTCAGTTCCGGCCCCACCGCAACAAAGATGATGCGGTCCAGATAATTGAGGAAGTTGATGGCAGTCAGCAGCCAAAAAACGGTGTTCGCCGCGCGGGCAGATGGCGGGACGATCCCCTGGTTGGTCGGGCGCGGCTCCGGGTTCACCCCAATGTTGGCTTTGCCGGCAATGGGGCTGCGCACCACAGGTTTCGGCATCACGGCACGGCGTTCGGTGCTGGTCATGTGGCGCGCGTCTCCTCATCCACCAGTAAAGGGCAGCCTTCATCATGAAACAGCCATAGCGGGTATCAAAATCGGCTGAACGGCAACAAAACTTCAGGTTGTCTGCAAACCCATCATGTCACTTCTAGATCAGACGGATGCAATGTCGTTATGGATACGAGCATCCACCGCGATGTTCTCTGCACGTAGTCTAAACGCAAGCGCAAGAATCGTCAATCTGATGGGCGTTTTAGCTGAGCATGCGCTCACGGCGCGCTTTGCGGCGCGGGGCAACCGCCATAGTGTTGCGTGGAACTGACGCCGTCGAGGCTGGGGTAGACGCAGAGGGGATCGAAGGGGACGTTGTCCCACCAGGTCATGAAATGCACATGAGGCCCGGTGGCCGTGCCTGTTGCGCCTTGCAGGCCGATCTCCTGGCCCGCTTGCACCGCCTGGCCGACGCTCACTAACAGCTTTTCCATATGGCCATAGGCAGTGGCCAGGCCTCCGCAGTGATTGATCTTCACCGCATAGCCCGCGCCAAAGGGATCCCAGCCGGCGAAGATGACGACGCCGGTTTGCGCGGCAACCAGCGGCGTGCCATATTGCCCGCTGGTGAGATCCACCCCATTATGGCTCCAGGTGAAACCGCGCACCCACTGCGAGCCAGGGTTGGGATTGATCAGGTTGAATTTCGTGGGGTCCACCGGCACAGATTGGCTGCCGGGCGCGCAGGGCTTGCCGGGTCCGTTCGTCCAGCCGCCCGCCGAGCAAAAGAGGCATGTGCCCACAATGTTGCCGCCGCCGATGCTGGCTCCCGCGCTCATATAGGGCATGGGCGGCGCGACATAGCTCGCGCCATACGTTGGGTTGGTCGGCACGCGAATGACGACGCCAACCTGAGCTTCTTGCCCGGCATAAAAATGGTTCAACTCATAGATGCCACCCAGCGCAACCTTGAACCGGGCAGCGATGCGCTCAAACGTGTCGCCGGGCTGCACGCGATAATCGAAATAAGGACGCGGCGTCGGAAGCAGAACGGCATTCGCCAGGGCATTGAGCGGATTGGCTGTTGCGCCTGCCGCTTCGGTGAGCGGCGCAAAACACAATAACGCCGCCAGCAAGCCGCATAGCCCCAGCAACGAGATCATCACGTGCAGCCGCATGGGATGCTGCCGCCTGGGCGGTGCCGCCGAAGCATCAGGCACCCCCGAACCGGGGATGATGCAGATCTCCGCTAACCGGGTCTCTTCATCAATCAATGCTGGTAGTTTGTTTGAAGTATCCAGCTTCGACAGCGCACCCTCTGTCGCCAGCGGGATGACCGCCCGCACTTGCGTCTCATCAAGGGGGTGCGCTTCCGGCAACGGCTGCTCGCCAGGCATCACTGACATCGGCTCCATCCATGAGATCGCGCGGGCATCCTTCCCCGCGCCGTTCGTTCTCTTTTCAGCATAAACCGCGCGACAAATCAAGCAGAGCAACAAGCAGTTGATGGGGATTTCTCAAGCGTCATCCGCCGCCTGCCGGTGGTGCGTCGTTGTCCGCCTCCGCACCGAGGGTGACGCGGCGCAGGCTCAGGAACGCGATGGTTCCAGCGATCAGGCATAGCACACCAGGGAGCAAGATCAGCACGTCATAGGTGCCGAAGGGTTGCCCCAGCACCGTCACGTGAAAATGGCTGAAGACGGTGCTGGCTAGCGTGCCAAAGACGGCCACCGAGGCGATCTGCGCCACCATCATCGCCGGTTCCAGCACCGCCATCACGCGGCCCACCATCGCTCGCGGCGTGGCATGCAACACCAACGGCGTGAGCGCCACGTTCATGATGCCGTTGGGGATGCCGACTAGGAAGCCGAAGATCAGCCCTGGAACGAACATGGTCTGGCGTGACAGCGCGATGGCGAAGATGCCGAGCAGGATGATCGACATCCAATAGATGCGGATCAATCCAACGCGCTTCGCCAGCGAGCCGCCGCAGAGGGAACCGACCACCAATCCCAGACCCAGCATCACCGGAAAAATGCCGATAGCCTCTTTCGGCGCATGGAGCGTCTGCGCCAGAAAAAACACCAGCAGCGCATTGATGGCCCCGGAACCGAAAAGCACGATGGTATAGACGATCAGCAGCGTGCGGATGATCAAGTTGCTCAGCGAGAAGCGCAAGCCAGCGACAAACTCGCGACGCACGTTGCCGCGCTCGCCCGGCTGCACACTGCGCGCGGCGGGCGGAGCCTTGACACCCAAGATCATCAAGAAAGCGACGACGAACGAGAGCGCGTCGGCGATGAGGGCGAAGCCGATGCCAAACAGCACGAATAGCAACGGTGCGACGCCGAAGCCGATCATCAATGAAAGATCGATCATCGTTTCGATCAACCCGCTCGCCTGGGGCAATTCTGGTTCGGCCACTAGATCGCCGATTAAGGCGGTGCGCGCGGGCCGCGTGAATTGGGCGAACCCATTGACCAGGAAGGCCACTGCATAGAGCATCGCCAACTGCGCGGCCAGCGGCGGATGCCCGCCCGCGAAGAACGGCAACGGCATCAGATCGGCCACCACTAGCAGCGACGCGACCAAAATCCCTTGCACGCCGATGAAGGCGAGCAGCGTGCGGCGCTTGTCCCAGCGATCCACAAAGACGCCGGCAACGGGGCCGATGAGCAGCGTGCCAGCGGAGGCGCTGACCATCACGCCGCTGACCGCCAGCGGTGCCCAGGTTTGCCCGCGCCCCAGGTCGAACGCGAGCCACAGCGACAGGGTGAAATCGAGCAGGGCATCGCCGATGAACGAGATCGATTGCCCGGCCCAGAGCAAGGCAAAATTGCGATTGATGAGGATGCCCGGCTTGCGCGTTGCCGCCGGAGATTCTACCAAAGACATAACAACTTCCCCCAGGAAGGATGGATGTGAGATGATGGAGATAAACTATTCGATGACGACATGCAGCGGCAGCAAGGTCTCTGCGCTCGCAAACACATATGCTTCCCGCCCCTCGTCAAGATTCAGCAGGCTGAAGCGAATGGCAGGCTGGCCATGATATTCCAGGGTAGTTTCCGGCCCAATGACCACACGCTCTGAGCCAAACAAGAAATCGCGTATGCACGGAAGCGCGGCATAGACGGAGATCGCCGCGCTGAACATGCTATAGCACGCGCAGTCGAACGCGAGCCAGGTTTGCATGCCGAAAGGCGATATGACATCGAAATCGCGGACGATGCGCAACTGGCATGGCTGGCGACAGACCCAGCAGCGGCATTGGCCGCCGGCAGCCAGCGCCTCGGCGTAAAACTGCCCGACGGCGTCAACGAGTCGCTTTGCAGCCGGCAAAAATGACCGCGCATGCGCCAGATCGACCAGGCCGAGGGAGTTGACACTGGCATATTTGCATGCCGGACACAGTAATTGCATGTTGGTGCGCCCGTCCGCCATCGGCTCAAAGATGCCGCGCATGCGCTGCCTGCCACAGAAAATGCACCAGAGGCGCGATTCACGCCAGCCTGCGGCATCCTCTGGGGCGAGCGCCAGGCCCAGCGCCGCTGCCTCCGCGCGCAGATCGTGGCTGAGGACGCGCGCCAGTTGGCCCCGCGCCCGGTGCAGGCGAGCTTCCAGCGCGCTCAGAGTCAACCCCATCCGCGCCGCAAGCTCGCGCTGGGGGATCTCGGCCAGATAATGCTGCTCCACCACCGCCCGCTGTGCCGGCGAAAGATAGCCCAGCGCGCGATCCAGCAAAAACACCATGTCTTTGCGAGTCAATTCCTCAACGGGATCGAAGGTGGCGGGATCGGCCATCTGGGCGAAGGGGTCCGCAGCGGCATCCACGACATCCAGGGCAGTTTCGCGTGCCTGCAAAATCCCCTGCTTGCGTTGATGCCGCTGGCACACGTTGCGGCAGATGCCGTCGAGCCAGGCGTCGAACCGGGCTTCATCGCGCAGATGAGCCAGCGAGCGCCAGGCTTCCAGCAACGTTTCCTGCACCACGTCTTCCACCGCTGCGGGCGCAATGTGCTGCAAGCGCGCCAGGCGCAGCAAACGCGGTTCCGCGCGCCGAAAGCGTTCTTCTATCTGCTCTGCAAGAGGCATGGGGTGATAGTCGGTTCCTGCTGGTTTATTCTCACGATGCAAGGTTGTCATGGCACACGATCCTCCACAGTATACCCGTCGCAGTCCACGCGCGATACCTTGCGCAAAATTTTAGGGGAATGAGAAAAAGCAAAGAAAGAGGAAAAGTAGCCGAGCGGCATGAAAAAAAAACAAGAACGCTACCTGAAGAATTAACAGGTATCAGCCCGCGCAGGCAGCGGGCGAGGCATGCCATCGCCCCTACAGCATGGCGGAACGGTCTATAGACACAACTTCAGGTGCCGGCTCATCTGCTCACTTATCGGCGGGCACGCTGGCATGCCGCCGCACGAATTCAACCAGTTCGTCATGGTCGAAGGGCTTGGGCAGGAACGGAATGCCCTGCAAATGTGCTAGGCGAGGCCGCGCGCTGCTCATAAGCGCCAGGGGGATATGCCGCGTGGCATCATGCGCCTGCAAGCGGCAGATCAGCGTATCGCCGTTGCCGTTGGGCATCATGAAATCGATCAGCATGAGGGCCGGCTGCTCTTCGCAAGCGGCAACGAACGCATCTTCGGCGTTCTGCACCACCCGCGTCTGAAAGTTGTACTCCATCAGCAGCATGCTCAACAAATAGCCAATGTATTGTTCGTCATCCACGATCATGATGGTGGGCATCGCGTCGGCATCTCTTTTCGTTGTTGGGCGTTCCGTCACCCCGTTGAGCCAGGTCGGCAGCAGCGGTGACAGGTGCTCGGCATCCCAAGATGAAGGGGGGATATCATCTGGGTGAGGCAGTTCATAAGGGGGCGGGGGGAAGTCGGCCTGAGACATAGCATCCTGCTCCTTTGGGTGATTCGTTGACCTGGAACAAGGAGCAAGTCTGATGCCAGGCAATGCGTCAGGCATCATCGTCTTCGCGCGCCACCGGCAGATCTTCCATACTCAGGCGCGCCTGCCCGCAAGCGATCAGCGCATCCTCTTGGGTGACGGCGCTGATGTCGCAGCAGATATGCTCCTGCGCGGCATCCACCTCGGCGACAGTGATGGTGATGGTGATGACATCTTCCACGAAAGCTTGCGCGGGAAAATCAAGCTGCTGCTGCTTCAGCATGCCGCAGATGCCTGGGATGGTCGTCGCCAGGGCAGCCTCGATGAGGCCGGCAATGAGCGCGCTGGGGATGATCCTTCGGGCGAAACGGGTGCCTGCGGCGTAATGCTGATTGAGGTGCAGCGGGTGCTGGTCGCCCGTGATCAGGGCGAAAAGCGCCACGTCAGCATCCGTTACCTGACGCGAATACGTTGCCGTCTCGCCCGGCGCGCAGGATGAAAGCGCGGCGTATGTGCTGGTCATGGATCTGCCTCTCGCAAGACGAAATCAGCGGCGCGCCAGTGGCCGCCCACCCGTTATACCATGTTGCCCGCGCGCACTCAACGCTGACGCCAAAGTTCCCACTTGTGCGACGGAAATCCATGCCCGCATGATATGCTGAAACAATTATCGCTTCTTGCACGTGTTCAGGGTACTGTCTATCATAGGCAGACACATCCCTTTCCAGCCCATCTCGCACGCTCTATGAGCAAGGAGGGAAGCATGCGCTCATCATTACCAAAATCACTGCTTATCGCGCGCAATGTTATGTTCGCCCTCACCTTGCTAGCGCTGTTTATCACATGCAGCAGCACGGCAGCTTTTGTGGCCGCCTCGCATCATACGAAACATCCTCTTGCGTTTGCCCCCACGCCGACGGCGCTTCCCACCCGCTTGCCATCCTTCCCCAATCTGGGAGCCATCCATCCAACAGGCAGTGATTTTGCGGACTATTATGCCGGCACGCACGGGGCGAACTGGCTGGGGCAGGCGCTCACGCCCGAACTGGCCGACGCAGGCGGCATGCAGCAGGTGTTCACCTATGGCATCATCCAACGTGGCAGCGCCGCCAATGCCCCTGCCGTCGCGCAACCCATCGCGGAAACGTTGATCGCGCATGGTGCGGCCATCCCCATTGCTGATTCTTCCAGCGATGTCACCTATGCCACGCTGTTCCCTGCCAGCGTGCCGGCAGCCCGCGTGACCGCGCCCTGGTGGTGGCAGCCGACAGCCAATCCCGCCGAGGACGGCATCTTCACGGCGGAAGAGACGCGCAACAATGTCGCCTATGGCCATTACATCCCCGCCACCTTTGTTCCCTATCTGCAAAGCCTGGGCAACTGGCAGCAGATTTTGGGCGCGCCGCTCACCGAAGTGCAGACGGCGCACATCACGGTCAATGGCAGCCTGCATCGTTTCTCAGTGCTGGCTTTCGCCAACGGCGTGCTGTGGTATGACCGCGATGCCGACGGCGCACCGGCCATTCACGAGCAGCCGGTGGGCAAAGATGCCCTGGCCATGTTCGGCTACCCGCACGTGCAGATCGCGGCGGGGCGCGGCGCGTGGACCCTGCCCAGCCCCATGACCGTCGCTTCCGCTCCCGGCAAGCAAGACACCATTGCCACCTTTCTGACGCCGTTCTCAGTGCACATGGCCGGCGACGCGAAATGGCTGGGGAATACACTGTGGTACCACATCCGCTGGAAAAATCTGATGGAATTGCGCGACGGCTGGGTGAACGCCGACCAGTTAGCCTTTGACAAACCGCGCAACGCCGGCATGCAGCTTGCCGCGCTGAACGCCCTTTCGCCGCAACTGCAAGCCGACGCCAGCGCGTATGGCGCGAACGTGACGATGGCAATCTACGATCCGGAATCCGATCATTATTATGTCTATAACCCCTATGAAGGCTTAGAGATGGCCAGCATGTTCAAAGTGCCGATCATCGTGACGCTGATGCATGATATCGAAGTGCAGGGGCGCGATCTGACCAGCGATGAGGCTGCCGAGGCGACCTCAATGATCGAAGTCTCAGACAATATCGCCGAAGTCGAACTTTATGACGACGCTGGTGGCTATTGGGGCGTGACGAATTATCTGAATTCCATCGGCATCACTGATCTGGATATCAACACCGGCGGCATCGGCTCAACATTGCTCTCGCCGCTTTCCACCGTGCGGCTGATGGAGATGATTCGCGCGCACCGCATCCTGACGCCGGCCCATTGCGATTATATTCTGAATCTGATGGCAAACGTCGTGCCTTCTCAGCAGGTGGGCGTCGCGGCCACCGCGCCCCCCGGCGCGTCGTGGGCGATGAAGATCGGCTATGGTCCCGGCATGGACACGCTGTGGCTGATGGATTCGATGGGCACCGTCACCTATAAAGGCCATTCCTACGATCTGGCGATCTATAGCCGCGACTCGCAAGATTTCGCTTCCGGCGCATACATCGTCAACCATCTCTGTTCTGAAGCGGTGCAGGCACTGGTGGGCGTGCCATAGCTGCCATGCGCCGTCGTGCCATCCGCGCCTGGGGCAGATAGCGCACGAAGGGCGGCAACAGTGGCAAAGCGCGATGCAGCGCCGCCAGTTCACCTTCCAGCACTCTCTGCTGCCAGGG